>JBBQYD010000242.1:0-8041 GCA_038209025.1 Verrucomicrobiota bacterium
CGGGGGGGTCCCCTGCCCGGCCATCAGCCCGTCCATGCCAGCCCCTGCCGGCGTGCCGCCTCCACATAAGCCTCAATTTGGTTTTCGGAAAGCTCCAACATGTCGGGATGGTGCATGACATGACGCTGGTGGTACCAGTCCACGGTGTGCCCAACGGCCTCCCTGAAATTCCAAGCTGGGCGCCAGCCCAGGAGCGCGCTGGCTTTCTCGATGGCCAGCCCCAGCAACTTCGCTTCGTGCGGGCTGTTGGGGTTTGATCCGTCCGTCCATCTTCCCGGCCAGATGGCCAGGATCTCCTCGACCAGATTGCGCACCGGTTGCCGGGCGGAGGGCTCCGGTCCAAAATTGAAGGCGCTCGCGAGTGGGGAGTTCTTTGGCTCTTCAGTGAGGCGGGCGCCGAGCCACAGGTAGCCGCTGAGGCATTCGAGCACATGCTGCCAGGGGCGAATCGCCTGCGGGTTGCGTATCAGGATCGGCTGGCCTGCCATCAGGGCGCGCACACAATCGGGCACGATGCGGTCCTGGGCGTAGTCGCCGCCGCCGATGACATTGCCGGCCCGCACGGTGACCACCGGGCCGAGTTTGGGGTTGGGCAGAAAGAACGAGCGATTCCAGGACTGCGCCACCAGTTCAGTGGCGGCCTTGCTCATGGAGTAAACGTCATGCCCGCCCAGCGGATCGCATTCCCGATACGCATATTCCCACTCGCGGTTTTCATAACATTTGTCGCTGGTGATGACGAGCACCGGCGCCGAAATCTCAGCCGCGCGCACCGCTTCCAGCAGGTTGGCGGTGCCCAGCGCATTGGTTTCGAGGGTTTCCAGCGGCTCGGCATAGGAGCGCCGCACGATCGGTTGCGCGGCCAGGTGAAAGACAATATCCGGCCGCGCCCTGGCCACCGCGGCTTTCAGGTCCGCCAACCGCCGCACGTCGCACTCCACTTGTTCCGCGAACACGGCGCCGGCGATCAGTTGATGGAGATTGGGGTCGGTGGGAGCCGGCAGGCTGAGCCCGGTCACGCGCGCACCCAGCAGGTGCAGCCAGACGCTCAACCAGCCGCCTTTAAAACCCGTGTGGCCCGTCACCAGGACGTTCCGGCCTTTGTAAATGGAATGAAACATGCCGTTTGGTTTGCTCGCTTGCCTATTTCAACCAGGGCGTATTGCCGCTCTCCACGAATTTCGTGAGTTGCTCCCGGTCCCGCTGAGTATCCATGCAGGCCCAAAAACCCCGGTGCCGGTAAATCGCCAACTGCCGCTCCCGCGCCAGCGTAACCAATGGTTCACGCTCCAGCACGCAATCTTCGGCTTCTGAAAGATACCTGCAAAAATCCCGCTGGAAGAAGAAAAACCCGCCATTGATCCAATGATCCTCAATATCGGGCTTTTCCGCAAAGGCGATAACCTCGTCGCCCTCCACCTTGATCTCGCCGAACCGGGAAGGTGGATTGACTCCCAGCACCGTCCCCAGTTTCCCCGCCTTCTGATGGCAGCGCCATTCATCCCCCAGGTCCGCATCCGTCACCCCATCTCCATAAGTCACGGCGAACTGGTCGGCGGAACCCAAATACTTGCGGGCGGCCTGCGCGACCCGGCTGCCGGTCATGTTTTTTTCCCCGGTGTAGGCCAGCGTTACTTCCCAATCCAGGTTCATGCGGTGCTCATGCACGACCACTTCGTTCGTCTTCAGTTTGATGGTGCAATCCGTGTTATGCAGGTGAAAATTCGCAAAATAATCTTTGATCAAGTCCGCCCGGAACCCCAGGCAAAGGATGAACCGCCGGCACCCGAACCGGGCGTACACCCGCATGACATGCCACAAAATCGGGTGCTCCCCGATGGGCACCATCGGCTTCGGGCGAAATTCGGTCTCCTCCTTGATACGGGTGCCCAACCCGCCGCAAAGGATAAACACCGGCATTTGCGCTGGAATGATAGGCTCAGACATGCCTCGAATTATTGTGCAACGCCCCGGGCGAGGAAAGTCTGAACTACAGTAGAAATCCCGGAGGGCACGTCTCGGTCGCTTCTGTTCCCGCGCGCCTCATTCGCGGTCTTGAGCTTATTACCACGGGCTGCTAGGTTCTGCAGGCAATGGCACCGCAGATCATAACGACCATTCCCGTTCGCAATGGCCAGGATTTCATCCTCCAGACGCTCGTGTCGGTGGCCCGGCAGACCCGCCAACCCGACCGCGTCATCGTGTTGGATAACTGCTCCACGGATTCGACACCTGAGATGGTTAGGGCATTCTCAGGCCGGCCGATAGAGTATGTTCGCAATCCGCGGGACCTCGGGCTTTTCGGAAACCTTAATCGTTGCCTGGAGTTCGCCCCGGAAGCCGATTATCTGCATATCCTGCACGCCGATGATCTGATAAAATCGGAGTTTTACGCGAAAATGACCCCCACCCTTGAGGATTGCACCGGGCGCGGGATGGCTTGGTGCCTGGACGATCGGATCGACGATCAGGGGAAGTTCCTCAGCCGTTCGGGCCGCGCGGATGCCAGCGTCCAGGTGCTGGATCGCGACTCCTTCCTCGCGCGGAAGGCTGAAATCAGCAACCAGGCTTTTTGTGCGACGCTGCTCAAAACCAACCGCCAGCCGGCCCCGGCGCAGTTCCCCACCGATATGCCGATTCTTGGGGACATGGTCTATTGGGCCAGGTACGGCAGCTGTTGCGAGAAGATCGTGGCCGTGAATGAGGCGCTGGCGGAGTATCGCTGGCACGGGGGCAACGAAACGGTCTTTCGCGCTCCGAGCATCGATGCTCTCGTGGCGGATGAATGGCGCACCATGCAACAGGTGGAGGGCTTGCGCTGCCAACCCGCCGGGACCGTGCGGCAGATGAAGCTGAAAGGGTTGCTGGCCGTGCGCGCCGGAATCAAAGCCAAACGGATTCGGCAGTTGGGCCAGGACGCCTATTCCCGGGAGATTATCAAAACCGCCAAATCCTACACTGGCCTGCCGCTCTGGCTCGCCGGACAGGCGGTCGTTGAGTTGCGGGAACTGCTGGTGTTCAAGCTCGGGCGCCGGCCGCGCCACCCCCAGAATATCTTCAGCTAGACGCTCCCGGTGTGGGACTTCGTTCGGGATCGCCTGGTTTCACCGCCAGCCACAACCAACCGGCAAGAAAGCTGACGCCGCCAATCGGCGTGATGGCGCCCAACCACCGTGCATTCGTGAGCGCGAGCAGGTAAAGAGAGCCCGAAAAAACCACCACGCCACCCAAAAAACCGAACCAGGGGCCCTTGGCAAAAGTTGGACGCGATACCAGCCAAAGCATGGCCAGCGTGTGGACAAAATGGTAAAATACCGCTTTCTCCCAAATGGCCGTCGTGCCATGGCCTGCAAGGAATTGTTTGAGCCCATGCGCGCCAAAAGCTCCCAGGGCCACCGCGAGAAATCCCAGAGCTGCCGTGATGCGCAAAGCCAGCGTTTTATTCATGCGCTATTCTAAACCGGGTGCGGCAACCCGCAACCGGGACAATGCTCCGGCCTGCTTACTCGGGCAAAAGCTCGTAACTGACAAAGGCCAGGTTTTGACTGTCCGGCGACCACGAAGGCACATTGATGGTGCCCTGGCCGCCAAACAGGGTGGTTAACTCCTTCACCGGGCCGCCGTCGGCCGGGATCAACCGCAGGCGCACCGGCTGATTGGCCGGGTGTCCTTTGACATCGCCCGCATACGCGAGGCAAACAATCCACTTGCCGTCCGGTGAGGGATGCGGGAACCAGTTGTTCCACTGGTCATCGGTCACCTGCTCCTGGCTGGCGCCGTCCGGTTTCATGCGCCAGATCTGCATCCGCCCGCTCCGTTCGGAATTGAAATAGATATACTTGCCGTCCGGGGAATACTCCGGCCCGTCGTCAAGGCCCGGCGCGGTGGTCAGGCGGCGTTCCTGCCCGCCCTGGACCGGGATGGTATAGACGTCGTATTCGCCGCCGCGCTCGGCACAATAAGCCAGCCACTTGCCATCCGGCGACCATCCATGCCAATAGCTGGGTCCGTTCAGCGTGACCAGCTCGGGCGCGCCCCCGACGATGGGCAGCACGTAGATGAGTGATTTGCCGGTTTTCGTTTGGTCACTAATGACCAGCCGGGTGCCGTCTGGAGAAATGCCGTGGTCGTTGTTGCACTTGACGGCAAAGCCGGTATCAATCCCCTGCGGCTCGCCTCCAGCCCTCGGCAGCCGGTACAGGCGGCCACTGGAGTTAAACAGGAGGAATTTATCGTCGGGCGACCAATTCGGCGCTTCAAAATGATTGCGTGAATGATGAATCAGACGGCGGTCCAACGATTTGATGGAGATGGTTTCCAGGCTGCTGTGCAGGGTTTCCTTGTTCCCGGATGCGGGTTCACGTTCCAGGCTTGCCTGGGTGAACCGGGCAGTCTCCAGCGCTTTGTTGTCATGTGCGCAGACCCCCAACCCCACATACACGGGGTCCTTGAGTTCAATCCGGGTGAACGGCCCGGCTGGTTCGAGCCCGCCGGCGGGTGCGGGCAAGCGCAAATAAACCGTGTTTCCGTGGCGCCGGAGGCCCACCCGGCCAAACCCTTTCTGGCGGGCCTGAACCTCGCGTGTGAGTCCGCCCTTCATCTGCCGGAATTGCAGGGAAATCAATCCATCTCCGTGAACCGCCGCATCGATGTAAGCCGCGTCCGGCTCCAGGCTTTCCCTCATCATAAGGCAGGCTTTGCGGTGCAAGTTTCCGCCGGCGTTCACCCAATCCACCACCGCGCTGAGTGAAAAGTCCCCGGACAGCCTGGTCCACGCAAAATGCAACGCGTCATTGGTGAACCACATATTCTCCCCGCCTCCAGCGATCAGATAGGAGCTTTTTGCTTCGTCAAAATCGGTTTTGCCCGGTCGGGCCGGGTTGCCGATCTCGGTTTGGTTCGTGAACAGGGAGGTGGCGGCCAGGCCAGCATGGCACAGGACCAGGGATAGAATGACGGCGATTCGCATGTTTATAAACCGCGGCGCGAGGGCACGCGGTAGATTACGCAATAGATAAACGTGTCCGGAGTGTTAAGCGACAAGAAAAACCTGACTTCTTCAGGGCAAAAAACGAAAGGGCGCTCCGAAGAGCGCCCCAGGGAAGAGTTATCAGGCAGCCTTATTTCGCAAACCGACGCAGACCGATGAGTGAGCATCCCACGCATGTCATCGGTTAGATAGTGTAAGAATCTTCTGATTTTTATGGATGCAATGATCCATAAGCTATTTATTATGAGTCTGTTGGGTTCATGGCCTACAGGTGCAAGGTTTTCCGACGTATTGTTCAGGCACCAAGCGGGTTGCAAGCATGTCGTTCCGCCAGCCGGGTTGGCGTTCGTAGGCCATGGTGCAGTCCGCCAGCTTCGGGCAAGCGACGAGGTGACCCTCCACCCCGATTTGTGCTGGCCATTTCGCTGGCTCGTTTCATTCTGTCGGGATGCGAGTCGCGTGGTGCATTTTCTTCCGGGGTTGGTTTCGTTTCCTCACGGCGGCCTGCTGTTTCTCCGTGGTCAACTCGGCAACCGCAGCCGCTGAATCATCCCGGCCTTTGCCGTTGAAGATACCCGGAGCGGGTCCGGTGTTCGCTCGGGATGTTCAGCAGCGAATCTACCAGGTGGCGGAGAGGCAGGCGCATTTTCTGCTGGGCGATGTGCATCCCTGGAATGGAGATTCCGGGCTGCGCCTGATCACGGACAGCCAAAGCGGGGAGCACTGGATCCGGCCCAACACGGGCGCGCTCGAGGGGTTCGCGTTTTTGTATCGGTTTGGACCTTACGACGAGCGGACTGTGGGCATGCCGCGGGCGGCACTTTTAACCAACGCCATGGTTCCGATGATGCGGTACGTGGTGATGACGCATGTGACGGGTTCGCGGGCGACCGGCGACGGCAAGCAGTGGGGTGATGCGTGGCAATCCGCTCATTGGGCGCACATGCTCGGGCGGGGCGCGTGGTTCGCCTGGCCGGATTTGCCGGAGGATTTGCGCAAAGACGTCCGGCGGGTCGTGGCGCATGAAGCCGATCGGATCGCGGGCTCGGAACCGCCGCACCAACTGCGCTCGGATACCAAAGCGGAGGAGAACGCCTGGAACAGCCAGGTGCTCTCGGTGGCCGTGCTGCTGATGCCGGAGGATCCGCGCCGCGCCAAGTGGGAGCACGCGCACCAGAAATGGGTGATGTCTTCCTTTCTGCGCCCGGCGGACGAGCGCAACAACATGGTGGTCGATGGACGGCCGGTTCGCGACCAGTTCACGGGGGCCAATATATTCGATGATTTTACCCTGGAAAATCATAATTTCGTGCATCCGGATTACATGACGACGTTCAGCCTTTCGCTGGGTTGCGCGCCGGATTTTGCCATGACCGGGCGCTCACTCCCGGGCGCGCTGCTTTTTAATGTGGCGCCGATTTACGAGAACCTGAAATGGATGCTCCTGCCGGACGGAAATTTTGTTTATCCAAATGGGCAGGATTGGGAGCTGTTCCGCAGCCCGGCTTGGTTAGGCAAGCATGTGCTGATGGCGGTGTGGGCCAGGGACCCGGAAGCGTGGCAATGGGTGCTGCGAACGCTGGATACAACCGAGAAAATGCAGGCCCGCTCCACGAATGGCGCGGTGTTTTACCCGGGAGAATATTTCTTCCCTTCCACCCAATCGGATATGCTGCGTGCGCTATCCATGGCCTGGCTTTCCCTGCAACTGGCATCGGAGATTCCCGACGCGCCTCGCGACCGGGAGGGGGTGCGCCGCTGGGATTCGGCCAAGGTCATACTGCGGCGCACGGGCGGTGTCATGCACACGGTGAGCTGGGGAGCGAAGATCATGGCTCAATGCGTGCCGCGCCAGTTGGACCGCCTGGTCTCGCCGCACGAGCGCAGTGGCGTGGGCTACGTGCGTCTGGCTGGCGGGAAGTCCGCCTTGCCGCTGCGCTTGGAGGCGGACGACGTTCGCGAGGGGACCAACGGCTTCGAAGTCAGCCTCACGGTGGACCACGGGGACGTCATCCGCGCCCGGTTGGGCTTCCGTTCCGAGCCAGACGGTTCGTTCGTGATGAGCGAGCAATTGGTGGCTTTGACGAACACCACCACCGCGGAGATTTCCACCGGTCTCATCGGCATTCTGAATAATCCGAACTGGATCCATGAATCAGGCCGGCGCCGGATCGATGCTGACGGCCAGAGAATAGAGGTGCGCTCCGGGTCGGGGCGAAAAGAGCAGTGGCAGGCGACCCGCCGGCTCGTGGTGGACGATCGGTTGATAATCTCGTCCGAGCAGCCGTTGCGGGCTGCGTATCTAGCGGCGCTACGCGCGGAACGGGGCAGGCTGACGGATCAACTGGTGTTGAATCATGTGGCAGGGAACCGCAATTGGCGGGCGGGCGAAACCATTTCAGATTATCGGGTGGTGATTAGCTCGCCGACCGGTTTGAGCATGGGGGCGGTGACCGGCAGGCCGAGTTCCTGGAGGTAGTGCTGGTGAGTGACCGTTCTGGCCAGCGATGCGAAATCGGCGAACAGAGCGGTGGCCGGTTTTTCCAACCCGAAAACGCCCGCCGCTCCCAAGCGCCGGGCGTGGCGGCTGCGTGCCTTTTGTGCAGGGCGTACAACGATTCTCGGCTTTCAAAAAGCATTTTTTACATCCAAGATATTCTTGGTTGACGACAACGCTTCGATTCGAAACAATTTACATTCCGGGTTGCACTTGGAAGGCAGGGAGAAATGTGGAGAGTTGCCAAAAACTGTTTCAGTCTGGTTTGCCGATACTTGGTGCAGACTATAAGGGTCTGCGCTTCCCTTCCGCTTTTGGGTTCTACGGATTTCGCAAAGGGTTTGTAGCCGCGTTTCACTTCATAAATCACAGAATTCGACATCCCTGTTTGGCATCATGAAAACGAAACAGTTGCCTCCTGTTCTTGGTCGCAGCCAGGTGGCTCGCATTCGGTATAACGGTTGACTTATGAGAACTCAGAATCAAAAACCCCTCAAATCAGTAGTAACGGTGGCAACGCTGGCGTTGGCCAGTCTGTTCGCCCAAGTGTCGTC
>JBBQYD010000243.1:0-7997 GCA_038209025.1 Verrucomicrobiota bacterium
CCCCCCACCCACGATTCCCTCGCCCTACGCGCGGCGCCCCTACTCGATGATCAGCTTTGCCGAGGCAACGTCGGCCCACGTGTCAGTTGCAGATCTTTCTGCACGGCTGCTAGGCCGGAAAGAAATCTGGAAATGTTCAACGGCTTCTAGACGCGGACGGTCATCGGGCCCGCCACGGCCCTTGGCCGGCGTCAGCCAGTAATTCCAGCGACCCGGAAAACCCAAGGGCAGCTTCACCCCTCGTGCGAGCTTGAAGTCGCCCAGCGAGAGCGCCTGTTCCTGCCAGTTCGTCGAGAGTGTCAGTCGCTGGCTCCAGGAGGTGCCATCGACCTCAACGAGCGTGAGATGAATCTCCTGACTCTCTCCATTGCCCCGGGCCTTTACCTGCAGCGTGCCTGCTCTGCCGACATGCGTATGCCGCCCCCGCATCCGATCCTTGACCGCCAGCGACGCGGTGTAGTCGTCAAGAGTGCGGTCGTAGCTGAGCGGGAAGAACAGCCGCAATGCTGCGGGTTCCTTGTCGGCCGCCTTGCGACGCTGGAAAATGCCGTGGCGCACGCCGTCGCCAATGCGGGTGAAGACAAGCTGCTGCATGTCGGTTTCCGCCTCGAAAAGCGTGAGTGGTGCGGTGGGCGCAACCAATTGCGCGGTTTGCAGTTTCGCGCCATCAGCCGGGAACCGCACCTCGCCGCCCGCCGTCTTCGCAACGAAGTAGTACTCGATGGTGTCGGCTGCAAGAGCGCCGGAAGGAACGGTGGCTTCCCAGCGATAGCTGCGTTTGGCAGCCATGCCAAAGTTCTTGAAGACAGCGTTTCCGGCGTTCCGGACCTGGAGCGTCACGGACTTCGGCGGTGCGGAGTCAATCACGTCGGCACCGATAATAAGGGGCTGGTCGGCGGAGTAGACCTCCTGGACGCGCGGCAGGATTTGCGCGGGCAGGTCGGGCGGTTGCGGGCAAACGAACTCCCGCAGCCCAATCCCGCCGACGCGTCGGGGCAAACGATCGGTGGCTGGCGCGGTGCCCTTTGCGAGCAGATAAACACCGGGGCCAACCTTGAAAGTTCCACGCTGCGCTTCTCCGGCGAAACTGTTTCCGGCGTTCAAGCCTGAAATCGCGAACGCGTCGCCAAGATCGGGCAGGCGCAAGGACATAGGCCATTCACGGACAATGAGCCGAGAGGAAACGGACCTGTAATTCAAGCGCTGTGCAAACGGGTCCTGCACGATTACCGCGTCGGGATAAACCTCGAGCCGCCAGGTTCCGGTGCTGAGCTTGTCGAGGAAGTAAATGCCGCAACCTTCGTACTCGACCAGCGGCGAGCTGCCCAAACCGACGATGTGTTGGAGGGCGGCGGGCTTCGGTGGCCGGGTGCGCGTGTCATTCGCGTGGAAGAATTTCTCGTCCGTGACGAGCTCGCTCGTATCCTCTTCGTAGCTGACTCGGAAAGGTCCGAAGTGGCGGTTATCCGGGTAATCCCCGTAATGCGAGTAGCGGGGCAGATCGTGGGTGGCCTCGGCAGCGATAATGGCGCTCACGGCCTTACGAGGGGAATAGACAAGGTTCAGAAAATGCGTCTGCCAGCCGAGATTGTACGGCGCCGTATCCAGCATGTCGTAGGAGAACATGGCGACGAACTGCGCGCCGACACCACGAAAGGCTCGGGCTATCGCGGGGTACATGTAGCCGGAATTCATGTCCGCCGAGTCGAACTCATACACCACCTTCGGCATTCCCCGCAGATCGGGGCGGAGCATGGGAGGATAGTCATCCACTGTGCGCAAATAGTTTTCGGTGAGCGTGCGGTTGATGTTCAGGCCGGTCGGGTACCAGGCGAAACTCACCCCTTGAACCTTCGACTCCTTAATCGCTGGCGTGATGCCAAAATCCTGGCTTACGTTATGAAAGAGGATTTTCTGACAACCCGTGCTACGCACCGCGCTCGCGAGTGTGTTGATATAAGCAGTGGTGCCGGGTTTGTTGCCGCCGGGATGAATGGGCTCGTTGACCATCTCCACGAAGAGGATGTTCGGCTCGTCTTTGAGCGCGACGCCCGTATGCGGGTTTACGTGCTGGAGGATTTGCCAGACGTAATTGGATTGGGCCGCTATGGCGCTGGGATTCACGCACAGTTCGCCGCGCTCATAGAACTTTGAGAACCCCGGGTAATGGTCAGTGGCCTTCCCGTCCGGCCACCAGGCAGCATACGTGGTGATGGGGGTGAACAGGATGTAAATGCCGCGCTGCCTGGCTTGCGCGATGGCGTAGTCCATCACGTCGAGATGATCATTCACGATCAGGTTCCCCTGTTTGTCGCAATTCTCCCAGTCGCCCCAAAGGCAGAGCCGCATGCCGTCCCAGCCCATGCGGGCGAAGTGAGTCATGTCCTTCTCAACCAGTTTCCTTCGGTCGGCGTTGACATAGCCCGCGGCACGGTAGTCGCAGCCTGAGGGCAGGCAATAATTGGCGCCGAACAACGCAACCTCCCGTTTGTCAGCGGTCCAGCGAACCACGCCCTGGTCGTCGAGATAGACAAGTTCTGCGGCGGCACACCTGGTAAGAAGTGCGCACAGCAAAACGACGAACTGTGATTTGTTACACATGAGGCGTTTCATTATGCGGAGCCGCCGATAGTCATTGAGCCGTCAGTTGCACCTGGTAACGCGGGACGATGTCCACCCCCTTGAGCGCCGCGATGCTTTGGGCTTTGCCAAAGTCCGGTCGGGCTTCTCTTGCCATGTAAATCGGGGCATCGTTGTGCAATGGAAGAATGGCGACGCGCAGGTCGCCCGTCAAAATCTCCGGCGCGTGACGGCGCAGGCCTACGTCAAACTTGTTTCCATTATAAAAATCGTCGGTGACCAGTTTGCCGTCGAGTAGGACGCGGGCGACGTCGCCGACGTAATCGAGGCGCAGGATCGGATCAACGCCAAGGTCAACGCCGGCCGGGAGTTTGATGCGCCAGACGGCAGCTTTCTCGAAGTCCCGATCCTCCGGCGCGGCAGCGACGGGCTGTTTGATCTTACCGAGGGGAATGTCGCGCGGCGGGCCGGCGGCCTGGATATGCTCGAAGGACGCTTTTGGCGAGATCCCTTTCGGCGGGCGCGGCGCGAAGCGGGTGAAAATGCCGTCGACCTTACCGCGGAGCTTGCCGCCGTTGGACGTGACCGCCGCCAGTGCGGGAAAAACGCCGAGGGTCAGCTGATCCCGGTCTGTGGAGGTGAGCCGGAGATGCGCTCCATCCACGATCAGAGCCGCCCGGCTGAGAAAGACACGTTCGCGGCCCTGCCAAGTGGATTTCCAGAGGGCGAGCGAATCGGTATCGTCGAGCAGGACGATCTGCACTTTGTGGCCGCTCGAGCCTGAGGCTCGCAGCGCGACGGAGGTGGCGGGCTTAACACCACGGATGAGCGCGTGCCCGTCGTGGCGAGTCATTTTGCCGGAGCGAGCATCGAGGTCGGTGCCACTCGGGAAGGCGAACTCCGCCGGCACGCCTTCAGTCTGTGCGAAGAAAACGGTGCGTGTGTGGCCGTCCTCCACAGCGCAGACAGGCTGGGCGGTTGCCCACGCAAGCATCACGCCGTTGCCAAGGTCCAGGTTGAAAGGCCAGAAGAAGCGGCTCGCGGAAGGAACAGTGACCGGTTCGCTCGGGAAGGTGATCGAGCCGGAAGGAAGTATGATGGCAAACTGCACGTCCTTTTTCGGCGGGAGTTCCGTGAGGCGTTCGTAGTTATTGACGAAGACGAAGCCAGCATTGCCGTCCGAGCGCACGCACCAGCGCAAGGTATCAAGATCATCTTTCCCCTTCGAGCGTTGATCCGGCAATGTCGGGGTCATCCCCGCGAGGGCCGGCCCCCACTCGTGCAAGAACAAATGCAAACGGCGTAGCGAGTGGTACTGGGGGCGGATTTGACCGTATTGGCCGAGGGCGGTCTGGAAGTCATAGTCTTTGACGGGCAAGTCGTTCCAATATTCCGTGGCTTGAGACTCTTGCAGAGTGGTTAGTTTGCCTTCGGGGTTTACGCCGCCGTGATACATATAATAGCCGGGCGAGGTGCTGCCGGAACCGAGTTTGACGAGCGTGGTGGAATCGATGTCCGCGGGGTTGACGAGAATCCGCCGATGATAGCTGTTCATCATGCCACCGCCGATTTCGCAGGTGAGATAGGGATATTGTGCGACATCCAGCGCGTCCTTCGCGTCGCGGTGCCCGAGGAGCTCATTGGCGATATTCGCATCGGTGCGGAGCAGCGAAAAGTGGAAGCCTGCCCAATATTGACCCGGCATGGGGGTGATCTCCCGGTCCCAGAAGCCCTCGGCGTAAACACCGTAGAGCGGGGCGATTTCGCCAAAGGGCATGGGTGTGCTCAACAACGGCCAACCGGTTCGGGTGTAGAGGGGAACATCCAGCCCGACTTCGCGCCCCAGACGCTTGAGCGTCAACAGATGTTGCGCGGGCCCCCAATACTCGTTTTCAAACTGGATGCCTATGACCGGGCCTCCGTCCTTCCAGAGCAGACCTTTGAGCTGAGCGGCGATTTGTCCGTAAAGAATGCGTGTCTTCGCCAGATAGTTCGTGTCGTCGGTGCGCAGCTTCCAGTCCTTTTTCAAGAGCCAGTCGGGCTGGCCGCCGTTGCGCACCTCGCCGTGGCACCAGGGGCCGCAACGCACCAACGCCTTGAGGCCAACCTCGCCGCAAAGCTCGATGAAGTGGCGGAGGTTGCGGCGCTCAGACCAGTCAAATTGCCCTTCGATCTCCTCGTGATGAATCCAGAAGACGTAGGTGGCGACGATGTCAACGCCACCGGCCTTCATCTTGAGCAATTCCTCACGCCATTCGTTGGCCGGGCAGCGCGAGTAATGGAACTCACCCATGACGGGTGTCCAGGGCTTGCCGTTGAGGCGGAGGCTGTAGGTGTCGAGGGTGAGGGTGGCGCCGTCGGGGCGCCGGGATTGGCCCATTTTGAAGCCCTCCGCCTGAGCAGGCTGGGGCCGGGAGACCGTGATGCTCAGAGCGTCGGCCCCAGCAACATTCGAGCCGACAATGATTGGGAGCAGTGAAAGAAAAAGGTTCGTAACAGTGTTTCTCATAAGCACCAACCAACTATGGACATTACTTTCATAACGGGAGCATCGCCTCGCCGCAAAGAAATGGCTCATTCCGTTTCCAGATGAGCCATTTGCAAAACCCCCAGCCTTCGCCCCAGCGGGCGGAGGACAACCAAAATGCTACGCGCGGCGGCGGTTGATCAACAAAACCAAAACCCCGATTCCCAGCAAGACCGTCGAGGCCGGTTCAGGAATCACATTCACGCTTACATTGTCGACAAAAGTGTCTGACCAGCCGTAGCCCTCAAGCCTGACTGAAACATGCGCCGCGTTGGCCGGTGCAGTCCACGTCGGTGTGGTGAACGACTGCCACAGCGTGTCGGCACCACTGCCTGTGTAAGCTGTCGCCCATTGGTCGCCGGCAATTCTCGCCCAAGAGGCATCATAATACCATATGCCAACACCAGCGCCGCCCCAATTATTGGCTCGGTACATCAAACTGACGTCGAATTGGGAGCCACCCGTGATCACGGCCTCCTGACCCAAAACGGCGTCGGCGGATGGGTTCCTGGCCGTCATTTGTAGATAGGGAGTGCTATCAAGGGTAAGCCCAGGATCGTTCGCAACCGTGGCGCTTGAATTAACGATGTCCGGCACATAAGACCACCAAGGTGCAGTATTTCCGGTGTTGAAATTGCCGTTGTTCAGCAAGTTGGCTTGGGCGTGGGCCGTCAACGCCGCCGACATCAGAATCGCCACGCTGGATATAGTCGAGAGAATGTTTTTCATATGAGTCTCATTTGTCACTACGTTTGTGTCGTTTCTATCAAAAAGCCCGTGATGTTACAATGGAGAATTAGCCGATTCAGATGGATGATTTTCCTGTTCATCACTGGCCGATCAACCGGAAATACGTCTGCGGCGCAGTCTTGGTTACCGTGGCTGAACTTTGGCCGAGCGAGCCGGGAACATTCGCCCAGAAAACTGGCGTGGTGAGATTGGTCGCGCTCTGCAACTGCACCGCCGGATTGGCATTCCACGCGAGCGTGATCGTCGTGCTGGTTGTGGCGCTCACGGTCACGTTGCCGACTGGTGTGCCGGTGATCAAGAAGTTGTCCACGTTGAAGTTGCCCCCGCTGCCGGTGTGCAGGAACACCAACCCCGCGCCGGTGATGGTCCCGGAGAGATTGCCGGCAACCGTGCTGCCGATGGTTGCTCCGCTGCCTGCCGTCAACGTCAGATTCTTCCAGTTGGCGGCGACAGGGCTAAACACCTGTGTGTAGGTTGAGTAGGCGGCCGAATCCACACTAGTGTCCACCGGCAGGTTGTTGGCGGAGACAACCCAATTGCCGTTGTTCACCTGGAGAGCGATACTGGCGGTCACATTGCTGGACGAGGCAGCAGGCGCGATGTCGACGGAGAACATCAGGTTGAGCGTCGAACCGGCGACGATGTTGGTCGGAAGCGGCAATCCCGAGGTGCCGGGGTCCAAGCCAATGCTGGTAAAGAAGGCGGTCGTTGCGGCAGAACCTTGATAAGCGTAGGCTGCGCCGTCACCGCCAGCGATCTGATAGAGCCGGTCCGGGTTGTTGGGGATCGCGTTCTCCCATCCAACGACGCTCAACGGATAACCGCCTGTGCCGGGCCCCACGAACGGGAACAACTCGGCGTAGAGCAGCCCGGCCGGAAGATTATCTACGGTCAATGCGGTTGTCAGGTAGTTGGCGCTCGAGTCCGTGCCCGCGGAGTTGCTGACGATTACCGAATACTGGTCTGCGTCGGCGGTCCCAACATCGACGATCGTGAGGATATTCGAGTTGGCGCCGGAAATCCTGCCGCCGTTGACGAGGGTAGCGGTGCCTTTCTGCCAATAATACGTAAACGGCTTGGTCCCGGTCGCGTTCACGGCGAAGGATACGGCGGCACCGGTGTAAACGCTCTGGCTCAACGGCGAGAAGGTAATCGTTGGCGCCGTCGGCGGCACTGCATTGCTCGTCACCAGGAAGTTATCGATGTTGAAATTCCCAGCCCCGCTGAAAACAAAGACCAGGCCCGCACCCGTGATATCCCCAGTGAGATTGCTCCCGGCCGGGCCTCCCACCGTGGCACTCGTAGCGCTAATTGTGAGCGTGTTCCACTGAGCGGCCAGCGGATCAAACTGCTGGCGGTAGGTCGTGAACGTTTGCGTGGCGGTACTGGTGTCCACCGGCAGGGCCGTCGAATTGACGTACCAACCGCCGCCGTTCATCTGAACCGCGATATACGCGGCTACGTTCGCGGGTTGGTAAGTCGGCGCAATATCGACATAAAAAGATACTGCCGGGTAAGAACCAGGCGTGATTTTCTTGAACGGGAGGCCGGACATGCCGCGGTCGCTGTTCGTCGTGACATAGAAGGCTTTGGTGGAGGCGGCGGACTCAAACGCATACACGGTTCCGTCGCCATCGCTGATCTGAAACAACCGGTTCAGGTTATCGGCAATCGCGTTGGACCAGCCGACCACGCTCATCGGGTAGGCAACAGGGCGTGCACCCACGAATGGAAAGGTTTCCGCGTATAGATAATCCGCCGGAACAGGATTGGCTGTCAAAGTCGCGGTGGAGTTGGTGCTGGTGTCGAACCAACCGGCGGAGTTGCTGACGATTACGGAGTAGCTATCCACATCTGCGGAACCAACGTTGGTGATCGTGAGTATGGAGGTGTTCGCCCCCGAGATCCTGCCGCCGTTGGAAAGCAGGGAGGCACCCTTTTTCCAGAAGTAGGTGAAAGGTTCGGTGCCGTTCGCTGCTACAGCAAAGGAGATCCCAGCCCCTTCATAATTGCTTTGGCTGATTGGCGCCGCGACCAGCGTGGGCGGCAGGGTGACCGTGTTGGATATGGAAGTGATCAGGAAGTTGTTATAGTCCCAACTGCCAGAGCCGGTGAGTGACGTAACGATGCCAATGCCGGT
>JBBQYD010000244.1:0-7967 GCA_038209025.1 Verrucomicrobiota bacterium
GGCGTGGGTTGCCGATCATCAAATCGCGCACGATCAACGCGCATTTCACCACAAACTCCCACTCCGAATCCTTGCGTTTGCGCGTGTGAGGCTTCCGATTGTAATCCTTCCCTTCCGGGCAGTTCTTACGGGTCCACGCGAAGGCACGCTTGAATTCCTCCTCATCATAAATGCGCTGCTCCACCCGCCGAACCAACTCGGTCATGTCAATGGCTTCGACACGCATGCCAAGGAAATCCTCAAAGAAGTCCTGGTTCACAATGGAGCCCGCAATACCCATGGAAACGCCGCCGATCGAAAGGTACGATTTGCCTCGCATCGTGGCGACCGCCAGGCCAGCTTTGGCAAAGCTCAGGATTTTGGCCCGCACGTCGTCGGGAATCTTCGTTTCGCCAATATCCTGCACGTCGCGTCCGTAAATCGTGAAGGCGGGCAAGCCTTTCTGGGTATGTGCGGCGCTGCTTGCGGCGAGATAGACGGCACCTGGTCGTTCCGTCCCGTTAAATCCCCATATGGCTTTGGGAGTCCCCGGTTCCATGTCCATGGTTTCCGAGCCGTAGCACCAACATGGAGTCACGGTTAGCGAAACCCCGACCCCGGCTTTCCGGAACTTCTCCGCGGCCATGGCCGCCTCCGCCACCCCGCCTATGCAACTGTCCGCAATGACGCACTCAACCGGCAGACCGTTGGAATGCCGCAATTGGGATTCAATCAGCCGCGCAACCGCTTTGGCCATCCCCATCGTGGTTTTTTCCAAGGACTCGCGGACGCCGGCACGCCGGCCATCAATCGCGGGGCGGATCCCGATTTTGGGCATCTCCCCAATCAGCCGGTTTACTGGAGAACTCGGTTTCATCATACGGGTGGTTTAATGGTTTTTGCCAAGGTGCGCCATCAAAAAGCGAGCGGACGAGTCGGGACCGACTGGCCGAACCGGGGGTGAACGAACTCGACTTAAGCACAGCCATCCGCTAGGAAACAGCAGGCGTAGCGCCTGAACACGCATACATGAAATACAAATTTGGACTTCTGACTGCAGCCCTCCTGCTGTTGACCGCCTGCAAAACGAACCAGCCAGGCGGCGCTTGGACCGTCCCAGCAACTGCGCCATACCGGGTTGCCGGTGAACCGATCGTCGGGGAACGCTGCTGGGGAATCGCCAGCCTGAGCGTAGCCAGCGCCCGGGAGCGCCCGGAACATATGGCTGAAATGGGCACCCAGATCCCGCTGGGCCATGCGGTGAAGCTGCTGCAGCAGCGGCGCAACTGGTTCCTGGTGGAATCAGCGGATGGTTACCAGGCATGGCTTGAGGATGGCACGTTCATCCGCCACTCCCGGGCAGAGGTTGAAGCCTGGAAAGCAGGGCCGCTCCTCATCGTGACCGCGGTGGAGGATGTCGTTTTTGAACAGCCGACCCACGCTGCCCGACCGGTATGCGACGTGGTGCTCGGTAATTTGTTACAAAGCGTCTCCCGGCAGTCAAATTGGCGCCAGGTACGCTTGCCCGACGGACGTTCTGGCTGGCTTGAGAGCAGTAGCGTGGACGATTATGAAACCTGGAAGGCAACCCGAAAGCCCACCCCGGAAACGATCGAACAAACCGCTCGCACACTGATGGGACGCCCTTACCTGTGGGGCGGCAATTCGCCTAAAGGGCTGGACTGCTCGGGCTTTACCCAGTTGGTGTTTCGGATGCACGGCATCGATTTGACACGCAACAGTCGCCAGCAATCACTGGAAGGAACGGACGTGCTCCTGGATCCCGAGTTGAAGAATCTGCGAAAGGGTGACCTCCTGTTTTTCGGCAGAAAAGCCGCCGGTAAGAATCCCGAGCGCGTTGTGCATGTGGGAATCTTTCTTCAGGACAAGCTCTTTATCCACTCCTCCGAGCGGGTGCAAATCAACAGCTTGGACCCGGACTCACCAATACGTGACGAACACCGCATTCACACGCTGCTGCGGGCCAGGCGCATCCTGTAGCGGATTTCCTCCGGGAGCGCGCTGTCGAGCCGTGTTCATCAAGAACCGGGCTGATTCCCGGGCGGGCTGTTTTCTCGGAGAGGAGCAAGGTCCGGATCGTTGACAGCCGCCGCTCTTAATTCGTCCGAGCCGGGCAGAGCGAGGGCTGCATCCAGCCAATGACGGGCGATGTCCAGATGGCCAAGCTGCGCCTCGTAGCATGCCAGGTTGTAGCGCATGGTTGGGTTGGAGGGAAATCTCGGCAACGCCCGCAGCAGATGGTCACGAGCTTCGACAGTGCGTTTCAATTCGTGCAACGCGAAGGAGAGACTGATCCAGCCGCCGGGTTGGTCCGGATGCCCCCTGGTGAGGGCTTCAGCATATTCGAGAGAGAGTTCCCAATCGTGGTTGAAAGCAAGGATTTCCCACTTCAAACTGAGCACAGCCGGGTGCCGCAGTGAGGCAGACGACACCCGCCCCAACTCGGCCATGGACTCCCGCGCATTGCCAAGTCCCAGCCAGCCTTCGGCGGCCAGAACATGATGGTTGTCAGGCCAGGCCAAAGGGTCCATGGTTTCGGTTCACTCTTTCCACAAGGCGGCCTGCGTCACGCCGGCCAGCGGGCTTGCTCGGGGACTGAATATCCGCTCTCGAGCACAGCCTAATCCTTTTTTATCCCGAGCTTGTCCATCAACTCGTAGAGAGTTGGCCGGCTGACCCCGAGTTCCGTTGCCGCCGGGGCGATTTTGCCTCCGTGCTTGCGCAGTGCTTTCTGAATCATGTCGCGCTCGACCGATTCGCGCGCCTCCTTGAGGCTGGTGCCATGAGCGATGCCCATGGTGCCTCCCAACTCCAGATCCGGGGCGCTTATCTTGCGGGTTTCCGCCATGATCACCGCCCGGCGCACACGATTCTGCAACTCGCGCACGTTGCCGGGCCAATAATGCAGGGCCATGCCCCGCCGGGCCTCGGCATCAAAACTCAGACCCTGCTTGCCAACTTCCTCCGCAAAACGGCGAAGAAAATCCTGGGCTAAAACGAGAACGTCATTTTCCCGGTCGCGCAAGGCCGGCAACCGAATAACCACCACCGCCAGCCGATAGAACAAGTCTTCACGGAAGGCATTGCTCTTGATGGCCGCTTCTAAATCCACATTGGTGGCCGCAATCACCCGCGTGTCCACCTGAATCTCCTGGCGGCCCCCCACTCGTTCGATTTTCTGGCCTTGAAGGAAGCGGAGCAGTTTCACCTGGATCGGTCCCGGCAACTCCCCGATTTCGTCCAGAAACAGCGTGCCGCCGGTGGCCGTCTCAATACGCCCTTTGCGCTGCATGTGCGCGCCGGTAAATGAACCTTTTTCATGCCCAAACAATTCACTCTCCAGGAGGGTCTCAGGGATCGCGCTGCAATTAATCGCCACAAATGGCCCATCCTTCCGCGAACTCCGCTTATGAATTGCCAGAGCGGCCATCTCCTTGCCAGTGCCGCTTTCCCCCAGAAGCAGCACCGGCGCGTCAGAAGTGGCAACCTTGCGCACGGTGTTGAAGACCTCCTGCATTTGCGGGCTGGTCCCCAGCATGCCTTCGAAGGTTTCGGTTTGATAATGCCTCTGCAGTTCCTGGTACTCGCGCTCCAGCCCGACCACATGGAAGGTGCGCTTCAATATCACCTTCAACTCCTGGACATCGATGGGCTTGGTTAAAAAATCATAGGCCCCCGCGCCGATCGCTTCCAAGGCGTTGGTCTTCTCGCCCTGTCCGCTGATAATGATTATCTTGGAGGCGGTGCCTTGAGTCAGCATTTCCTTGAGCGCGGCAAAACCTTCCTCGGTGCTGCCCGGATGCGGCGGCAAACCCAGATCGAGCAGGACGACGCCCGGCCGGTGCTCCCTGAAATTCTCCAGCGCGGCAACCCGATCCTCAGCCAGGAAAATTTCGTAGTCCTGCAGCAAGGCCCATTTCATCTGGGACCTTATTTCCTCGTCATCGTCTACAATCAGCAATTTTGGTTTCATTTCGCAATTCTCTGAATCGGCAGAAAAACCCTAAAAGTTGTTCCCTTGCCGGGAGCGCTCTCCACTTCAATCCTGCCCCGGTGCGCTTCGACAATCATCTTACACTGGAACATGCCGATGCCAATGCCGTGTTTTTTCGTGGTTTGAAAAGGGCGGAATAATGAACGATGAATAAACTCGGCGGGCATGCCGCACCCGTTGTCCGCAACTGCCAAGACTGCCCAGGAGTTCTCCTGCCGGGTGCAAATCCGAACTTGCCCCCCCGGGCCAAGGGCCTCTTTGGCGTTCAACGCGAGGTTCACGACTACTTTGTTGATCTGTTCGGGATCGACCTGAATTCGTGGAAGCTCGCCAAACTCATGTAAAACCGTCAGATTCGGCGCGCCATCCAGGCACTTGGCAGCCTCCTGAATGACCTGGTTCAGGTCGGATTCCACCAGCTTCAAGGTCACCGACTGACGCAGCATGCTCAGCCGTGAGATGAGGCTGTTAATATGATTGACAGTTTTGCCCACCGCCCGCAGGGCATCCTCCCGGAAGGCCGGGTTGTCGAAGTGTATGGGGAGATTCTGCAGCATCAAGGAAAGCGTGGAAGCCGTGTTCTTCAGATCATGCACAAAAAAGGCGGACATGGTTTGGAAGGCTTCGAGTTCCTTGGCGCGCAGAAGTTGCTGCGAGAGCAGAATATTCAGCATGCTGGCGGCGGCCTGTTCGGCCACGCACTTCAGCAGGTCGTAGTCTTGAAGCGAAAACGCCACCGCGCCCACGCGGTCGCCGAGCGTCATGAACCCCAAGAACTCGCCGCGCGCGATCATCGGCACGCAGACTCGATTGCCACCCTTGCGGAACTCTCCGGGATGGCAGCGCCGCAAAGCCGAGGCCCAATGCTCTCGCGAGGAGTCCAGGTCAACCGGTTCGGGGTTGGCGCGCAAAGCCCGCAGGATTTCATCGGCGTCCGCTCCCTCCGGGACAAGATAAGCGCTGCTGGCCTGGTTCAAGGAGGTGGAAGCGGCCAGGGAAAACGTTTGGCCCTGCGGATTAACCAGCCAGATATTGACCGAAAGAACCTGAAATAAATCCGAAACCAATTTCACCACCGCCCGGCAGAGCGCCGTTTCCTCCACGTGCGACGCCGTCCCCTCGGTGAAGGTGCGCCAGACTGTGCGATAATCATGCAATGGCCGTTGAAAGTAGCGCGCGTACAAACGCCTCAGGTACAACCGCACCCGGTCTGAAAGCAGAACCATGGTGAAGAGCACGAGCAGAACCAGCATCCCCAGAGCTTTAAGAGGAAAGTCCGTGGTCCCCCCCGCCCGAGAAACGTAATTGGCAAACATCCCGATGGTGAGGAAGTAAACTCCTGACAGCATGATGGTGATGGAATTCTGCAGGATCGCGTGGGACGGATAGACCGTCACCTCAAAATGTCCCACTCGCAGCAAAGACCGAATCATCACCAGGCAGCCAAGGAACAGCGCACCCAGGTCGATTGCCTTGAAACCCGGGTCCACCGCGTGGAAGAGCAGACTCTGACTGCTGGTGTAACCCCGCACGGCGAATATCAACCCGAGTCCGAGGATCACGAATTTGATCCGCCAACGCATTGTCCCCACGGCCGAACGGAACGTGCGCTCCAGATTCATCAGGATCAGCACCGAACTGACAACCAGGAACATCTTCAGGAACATTCCGGCCGAGTCCAAACCGATCATCCACCGCGCTGGATCCGTGCCGCTTGGCAGGGGACGCAGCAAATCGCCCGAAAAAACCAGCATGTTCAGCAAGGGAACGGCGAAGGCACCGGCTATGACAATGCGCCAACGTTCCAGGAACTCGGCTGCGTTTCCCCGGGCATAAGTAAGGCTGAACAGGATCCAGAAGCCGGGAAAAAAGGAAGCCGCAACCAGCCCCAGGCTGCGCCAAAAAAGAATCCGCTCTGGAATGAGGTTCACTGCGGCGACCGCAGAGAAGATCGCCTCTACTCCGAAAGCGACCATCCCTCCCGCAAAGGCCCACCGCGCGATCGTTCGCTTGGAGAAAAGCGGGATTGCCAGTCCCAACATAATCGCCAGAACGGCGCTGGAAAGCGCAAGTATTACAGAGGCGTTCATAAAAATGGCGGCAGACAACCATTTCCTGCCGTTTCATATAGCCAAACAAAAACCCGTCTATGACACAAATACAATCCCACCTGGCTTTTCGCGCCTGCCAATCTCATGGCTACAGCAAACACGGGCAGAAACCCCGTTCCTGCCCGTGAAATCGTTCCGCAAACGGCTCGTCAACGCCACCGCCACCCCCCTAACAAGGCACCCGCACCGCAAAGCAGCACCCAACTGGCGCCCCCATCAGTCACCGGGTTGGGATTGGTGCCACCACCGTTATTCCAGGATGGTCCGCCCAAAGGCCCAGCGGGTCCATGGCGGACTTTCGGCAAAAAGCCTTATTTGTTTTCGAACAAGCTTGGGGCAATCTCGCGCGCAAGTTCCTGACAGCGCGCCAGGATGTCCGCCGCCGACTCGCATTCCAATGCAAACCGCGCAAGCACCTGTGCTTCGGACAACTTCAATCGGCGGATCAGGAATTTCAAGGGCGGAACGAGCGCGGGCGCGGCGCTTAACTCATCAACGCCCAACCCGAGCAACAGCGGGGCGAGGACCGGGTCGCTGGCCATTTCACCACAAACACTCACCTTGATTGAGTGCTTGTGGGCGGCATCGGCGGTCGCCTTGATCAAGCGCACAATGGCAGGATGAGTGGGTTCGTACAAATGCGCGATCTTCTCATTCATCCGATCCACCGCCAGTGAGTACTGGATCAAATCGTTGGTGCCGATGCTTAGAAACTTCAGCCGCTTGGCCAGGGACTCCGCCACGATTACGGCTGAAGGCGTTTCGATCATGGCGCCGATCTGGATGTTCTCGTCGAAGGGAATGCCCTCCGCCCGCAGTTCGGCTTTATACTCATGCACCAAGGCATTGGCCTGGTTGAGTTCGTCAAGACCTGAAATCATGGGATACATCATCCGGACGTTCCCCTCGGCGCTGGCTCGTAGAATGGCGCGAAGCTGTTCCCTGAATATGTCCCGCTCCTGCAGGCAAAAACGGATGGCCCGCCATCCCAGAAAGGGATTCATTTCACGCGGGACCGGACGGTGGGCCATGAATTTATCGCCACCGAGGTCCAGGGTGCGGATCACCACCGGCATGGGCTTGAGCGCCTGCGCGGCGGCTCGGTAGTCATTATACTGCTGCTCTTCGCTGGGCGGATGCTCGTGATTGATGAAAAGATACTCGGTTCGGAACAAGCCCACTCCCTCCGCTCCATTCTTCACCACCTCCGCGGCGTCTTGCGCACCTTCAATGTTCGCCGTCACAAGGATTCGGTGCCCGTCCAGAGTCACCGCCGGCGTCTGCAGCACGTCGCGCAACTTTTCCTGAAAGGTAACTTGCTTCTGCTGCAGTTGGCCGTACTCGAACAGTGTTTGATCGGTGGGATTGACGATGATCAGGCCGTTGAACCCGTCCAGGAGTGCGTAGCCTCCATGCTCCAGTTGTTCGCTGGCATCCGTCAGGCCCACCACCGCGGGGATCCTCAAGGACCGGGCCATGATGGCAGTATGCGAGGTCTTGCTCCCGACGTCGGTGGCGAACCCCAGCACATTGCGCTTGTCCAACTGCGCGGTGTTCGACGGGCTGAGGTCATGGCTGATGATGATGCAGGGCTCCTTGAGGTGGCGCAGGTCCGACTCAGGTTCCAAGCCGAGCAGATTGTTCAACACCCGGTTGGTCACATCCCGCATGTCAGTCGCACGTTCCCGGAGGTAATCGTCATCAATCGCCGCCAGGGTGGCGGCATAACGTTCGGCCACCACATGAAACGCGTGATCTGCGTTTACCCGTTCGTCGGTAATGACCCGGATGACTTCATCAATAAGAGTCCGGTCCTCGAGCACCAGCAAGTGCGCATCGAAGATGCTGCCCTCCTCCGCACC
>JBBQYD010000245.1:0-7947 GCA_038209025.1 Verrucomicrobiota bacterium
AACAGAAATGGCGCTGGGTGGGAGGATGCGGCATGAAATGCCCGATGGTCGCGGTAAGGACTGGGCGTGGGGCTCGCTGGAGGGGTTCGCCCATGGTGCGGTCGAGCGCCCCGGGGAGAAATGTGAAGGGGATTGAACAACAAAGGCGCTAAGAAAAGAATCAAGCTGGAACAGAAATGGCGCTGGGTGGGAGGATGCGGCATGAAATGCCCGATGGTCGCAGTAAGGACTGGGCGTGGGCCTGGCTAAAGGGCTTCGCCCATAGTTTGGTGCGGTCGAGTAGCCCCGTGCGGTCGAGCAGCCCCCGGCGCAAAGAGAAGGGGATCAACCAGGCCACGCTGCGCCTGGCACGGGACCGGCACGGTTCACCCTATTTGACAAACGCGAGTCATTCGGATATGTAACCTTTGCAGCCTAGGTCTGGCCGTAGGCCGGACGCGGGAGAACCAAACCTGATGTATCATGATCAGGATGGGGCGCGCGGCAGCGGCGAACCGTTGTCGGGGTTACTTTCAAAACCTAGCCCGTCAGCTAATCTCGTCGGCAAGTGAAAGTGCAATCCTGCATCGGTTGCGGTTTGCTTCCTTTTGCCGAGGCTGTTCGGAATGGGTTTCTATGACTGCTCAAAAAGCTCATTGGCGTTATACGGCGGCGTTGGCGATCGGTGCTCTGGGTGTCGTCTATGGTGATATTGGCACCAGCCCGCTTTACGCCTTGCGTGAATGTTTTCATGGCCCTCAGGCCATTGAAGTTTCAAAGGGAAACGTTCTTGGAGTGTTATCGCTGGTTTTCTGGTCGCTCATTGTAATTGTTTCGATCAAGTATCTGGCGTTCGTGCTGCGGGCAGACAACAAGGGCGAGGGTGGAATTCTTGCGTTGCTGGCCCTGGCGTTTCCGGAGCGTAATCCGTCGCAAGCCACGCGTCTTACAAAGCTAATGGTTGTTCTGGGTCTTTTTGGGACAGCCTTGCTCTACGGAGACGGAATGATCACCCCCGCAATTTCGGTATTGAGCGCAGTCGAGGGCTTGAACGTGGCAACCTCATTTTTTGAGCCCTACATTATTCCCATCACCGTTGGGATCCTGGTTGCGCTCTTCCTGGTGCAGCGTTTCGGCACCGGCAAGGTGGGCGGCATCTTTGGCCGCGTCACCATTGTTTGGTTTCTTGCCCTGGCGGTTCTCGGCATCAAAGGCATTGTTTTGTCACCTGGGGTCCTGGCGGCGGTTAATCCGCTTTATGGTTTTCACTTCTTTCTGGAAAACGGCTCGAAAGCGTTTGTCGTGCTCGGCGCGGTGTTCCTGGTCGTCACCGGCGGAGAAGCCCTTTACGCGGACATGGGACACTTCGGAAGACGCCCGATTCTCCTGGCGTGGTTTTGGATTGTGCTGCCGGCACTCCTGTTGAACTATTTCGGGCAGGGTGCGTTGCTGCTGGAGAACCCGGTTGCGGCGGAGAATCCTTTTTACCTGCTCGCGCCGAAATGGTCGATCTATCCACTCGTTGCCCTGGCAACCTCAGCCACAGTGATTGCCTCGCAAGCGCTGATTTCCGGCGCCTTTTCCCTGACGATGCAGGCCGTGCAACTGGGTTACTATCCGCGCCTGAGAATCGAACACACCTCCTCCATGGAAAGGGGACAGATATACATTCCCCAGGTGAATTGGTTTCTGATGTTCGCTTGCAGCGGACTGGTGGTTGGCTTCCGTTCATCCAGCAACCTGGCCGCCGCGTATGGCATTGCGGTAACCATGACGATGATCATCACCACGGTTCTTTTCTACTTTGCCGCCCGCCGCCTGTGGCATTGGAGCCCAGCGAAAGCCCTGGTCATTTGCGCTCCGTTCCTGGTGATCGAACTGGCATTCTTTGGCGCGAACGCCCTGAAAATCGCTCATGGCGGGTGGTTCCCCCTGGCCATTGGCCTGGCTATTTTCACCTTGCTTTCCACGTGGAAAACCGGCCGCCAAATTTTGGGCGAAAGGTTGCAGCGCGCCACTGTTTCATTGTCCTATTTCTTCGCTGATGTCGCCGCCCATGCGACGCATCGAGTAAAGGGCACCGCCATTTTTCTCTCCGGCCGGCGGGGAACTGTGCCCCTCTCACTGCTGCACAATTTGAAACACAACAAGGTGTTGCATCAGCGCATTGTTTTCCTGACGATTGTCTCCCACGAAAACGCGCACGTTGAGGAGGAAAACCGATTGGAAGTTGAAGATTTTAAAAACGGTTTTTATCGCGTGATCGGGAATTACGGATTCATGGAAGACCCGGACGTGCCGGAGTTGCTGAAAAAATGCGGCGCCAAGGGTCTGGATTTAAACCCTGACGAAATCAGTTATTTCCTGAGCAAAGAAACACTGATTCCGACACGCGCTCACGGCATGGCGATGTGGCGGGAGGTTCTTTTTGCCGTCATGTCGCGTAATGCAACGAGTGCCGCCAGTTTTTTCAAGCTGCCACCAAACAAGGTGGTTGAACTGGGGATGCAGGTTGAGATTTGAGGATGCCCCGCTCTGAGCACTTCCCCGGGTGTGGTGTGGGGCGGGACGCAACGTTCAGGTTTGAAAGGGCAAGCGAGACCTTTGAGGCGGGATCACATCCTGAATTTGAGGCGCAGTTCTGACAACAGCGTGCTTTCCCACGAAGTCACGTGATTGTCTGTGGTCATGATCTCCTGAACCGCGGCATACACCTGTTTCTGCTGGCGGCGAGTGGTGAAGGCCGCCGCCAGCACCGACGCCTGCTCCCTGGCTTGATGGATCGACTGAACGAACGGGCGCATCCGGGTCACCGCCCCATCAAATTCACGCTGGCAGTCAACCTCGTGAACATTGCCCATGGCGGCCTGCAGTTTCTGCAACTTCTCGTCCTCGATCATTGTCAGGTGGCCGTCCGCATACATGGCCAGAACCAGGAGGTCAAAAAGGACCCGTTGCTGGGGCGGCGAGAAATCGGAAAGGTCGATGTCCATGGGAGCAAGTTACTGTATCGCTCCGGAATGGCCATCGATTTTGAGGGTTTTAGCTTGAACAGGACGGCGTTTCCCCCTACCCATGGCTGGCATATGGCAAAAGCATTATCCAAATCCCAAATTGCAGCGTCACTGGCGGAAGCCGTCGGCCTTACTAAAAAGCAGGCGGTTGAAACCATCGAAGCGCTTGTGTCCCTGGCGTACAAGAACGCCAAGAACTCCTTCACGATCCCGGGCCTGGGCAAACTCGTGTTGGTGAATCGCAAAGCCCGCATGGGTCGCAACCCGGCCACCGGCGCGACCATCAAGATCCCCGCCAAGCGCGTCGTGAAGTTCCGCGTCGCCAAGGCGGCTAAGGACGCGATTCTCGGCGTCAAGAAGTAGTCGGATCCTTTCAGGGCGGGAACGACGGAGGATTTCAAATCCTCCGCGTACCGCCCGGCTGCCCTCTGCCAGCCAGGCCTCAGGGAATCCACGGCAGCCGAAGGATGGCCTATGTTCCGGTACGGCATCGCGAGAGCTGCTCCCGGACCATTTCCGCGGTGAGCCCCTGCTGGCGCAGCATCCGGAGGCTCAGAGAATCGTGGCGTTTGGCAAGGCGGACCCCCGCCTCATCGGTCACGAGCGGGCAATGATAAAAGGCTGGCGGCGCACAGCCGAGGGCACGATAAAGCAACAACTGCCGCGCGGTTGAAAGCAGCAGGTCAGCTCCACGAACGACTTCCGTGATCCTCATCGCCGCATCGTCCACCACCACGGACAACTGGTATGACGGCACGTCATCATGCCGCCAGACCACGAAATCGCCAAAATCCCTGCCGGCGACAAATCGCTGTGGCCCGAAGCCCCCGTCCACGAACTCGATGGTCTCGCCATCCGGCACCCGAAAGCGCCAGTTCAATTTGGCGGCCGCCGGGGGGCGGTTCGCGTCGTGCGAAATCCGGCCCTCGGGATTCGGCCTGCACGTGCCCGGGTAAATGGGTCCTTCGTCGGTGGCATGAGGGGCCTGGAGTGCGCCCAGGACGTCTTTCCTGGTGCAGCGGCAGGGATAGACCCGGCCAGCGGCTTGAAGCTGCTCGAAAGCCGCCTGGTAGAACGACCTTCGCTTGCTCTGTTCGTAGGGCCCAAACGGACCACCGCAATCAGGGCCTTCCTGCCAGCGAAGACCCAGCCAGCGCAGATCCTCGATCATCGCTTCGGCGAACGCCATCTTTGCCCGGGCCGCGTCGATATCATCGCTGCGCAGAACCATGAGACCCTGTGCTTCTGCGGCCCGTTGCTGGGCCGTCCAGAAGGTGCGGGCATGGCCGATGTGCAGGTGACCCGTCGGGGAGGGTGCCAATCGGCCGCGATACTGAACGCTGCTCATGCGCGGGAGCGTATAGCAGTCGAGTTTGGCCCGGAAGACGAAATCCACCATGGGGCGGTCCAACTCCAGACAGGGTCCCGGGGGGCAAAGCTCCAGCCGCCCATCTCGGCTGGAGGGTCCTCATCCGGGTTCAAATTGCGGTGGTCTCAACTGGATCAAGTGCCAGGCACGACGTCCGAGCTTTTTTGCCCCCTCGCCAAATCATTTAAGTACTTGCTTTTTTTCCGGGTTCATTCAGAATGGCGTTTGTGTTTGTCAGCCGGTTTGTCTCCCACGGCATGGTGATCTTCAAGTGAACTTGGTTCAGTGATGATTGAAACCCGATAGGCGGGAACAGTCTGGATGGAAGCGAGACGGTCGGTGGACAAACTTTAGAGATTAGATGAGTGCAAAATTGTTTGTAGGGAATCTGTCGTTCAGCATTACGGAGAACGATCTTCAAGACGCGTTCGCGGCCCACGGCACAGTCGTGGAAGCCAACCTGATGATGGATCGTGCCACGGGCCGTCCCCGTGGGTTTGGGTTTGTGACCATGAGCACGGATGAAGAAGCCGAGAAGGCCATCCAAGCCATGCATGGCAAGGAAATTGACGGCCGCGCCTTGACTGTCAACATTGCCCGTCCGCGTGAAGAGCGCCCGGGTGGCGGTGGTGGCGGCGGACGCCGTGAATTCCGTGACGGTGGCGGAGCTGGTGGTGGCGGCGGCGGACGTCGCGACCGTTACTAAAACTTTCGAGCTTCCTAACCGAAGCGTTTTTCCAAGGACTCGCTTTATGTGAGTCCCCTGATTCTTGCGCCCCGGATACTCCGGGGCGTTTTTTTATGTTTGCGCCCGGCAGGGCGCACTTTCTTGTTGGTTCAAGTCTCGGTCAGGCCCGCCCTGGCGAACTGCCAGACGGGGTCAGCAACACCGATACCTTGAAACGCCTTTCGGAGAGGGCGAGAAATGGCGCAACAAATCCCGATCAGGACGCGCCACCCGGTTCCTTTGGCAGCCTGATTGACGGATAGCTGTGCCTTACGGCGACCGGACACGGTAGAAACGCCCGGGATAATTCGTCCACTGGGGATCGCTGAAAGCGAACGAGCCGTCTGTGATTGTGTTGGTGCTCAATGCAGACCAAACGGGAGAGGCCAGATTCGTGCAGGTTTCCACCACGATCATCTGGCCACTGGCCCATGCGATATTGAATCCGAATTGATTGGTCTGAATACCGAAGTGAGGGCCACTGGCCTGTAACTGGGGTTTCCATAGCATCGTCGGAAGTCCTTCAAACGTGGCCCCCCAGCCCGTGGTCCCGGGCACGTAATAAATGGTTGGTTGGGCGTTGATGAACGCAGATGGGGCAACATCGGGTGCCGCGCCCTCGAAATAGATGTTTCTCAGGCTGGTGCAGTCGTAAAAGGCATAGTCGCCCAGGTTGGTTACGGTGGTGGGAATTATGACGGTGGCCAGGTTTTTGCAGCCATAGAACATGTAATAGACGATGCTGGTGATACTGTCGGGTATCGTGACGGCGGTCACGCTGGCGCAGCCATAGAACGCACGCCAATCCACGCTCGTGACCGTGTCCGGGATCGTATAGCTCCCGGGTTTGCCGCCCGGGTATTGAATGAGGAGAGTCCGGTCTTGGCTGAGCAGGACCCCACCCAAACTGCTATAAACGGAATTGAGCGTATCGACAGTTATGTTGGTCAGGTTGGCGCAGCCAAGGAAAGCACCGCCTCCGATGCCAATGACGCTGCCGGGAATGGTGATGTCCACCAGGTTGGTGCAGCCATAGAACGCCCTGAAACCAATGCCGATGAGGCTATCGGGCATCGTGACGCTGGTCAGGTGAGTGCAGCTATCAAATGCCCAGTTTCCTATGCTCGTGACCCTCTTTGGAATCGTGATGTCGCCCAGGCCGGAACAGCCGGCGAACGCGGAGTCGCCGATTTTGGTGACGCTGGTACCGATCGTGACGGCGGTCAGGTTGGCACAAGAGGAGAACGCCCCATCCCCGATGCTGGTGATGTTATTGGAGATCGTGTAGCTGCCGGCCTTGCCCTGGGGGCAAAGCATAAGCGCGGCCGTGCTTTTGTTGAACAGAACTCCATCCATGCTGCCATAGACCGGATTAAACTCATCCACCGCTATGCTTGTCAGGGTTGTGCAGTTATCGAACGCTTTCTCCTCAATGACGGAGACGCCGCTGCCGAGGGTGACGCTGGTCAAGTTGGTGCAGGACGCCAACGCATAGCCTGCGATGCTGGTGACACTGTCAGGGAGGTGGATGCTGGTTAGCTTTGAGCAGCGTTCAAAAGCGTTCTTTCCGATGCTGGCGATGTGGCTTCCGAGGGTGACGTTGGTCAGGCTGATGCAGTCCCGGAACGAAAAGTCCGCGACATTGGTGACGGCGTTGGGAATGGTAATGTCAGCCAGACTGGCGCAGCGGGCGAAAGCATAGCTTCCCAGGCTGTGAACGCTGTCGGGGATTGTGACGCTGGTCACGTTGGTGCAGCCATAGAAGGCCCGCTCACCCAGGTGGCTGACGGGCAGGAAATCAATCGTGTCGGGGATGCTCACCGCACCGCCTGGACCGGTGTATCCCGTGATGGTGATTGCCCCGGCATTGGTCGTATAATTGAACTGGCTTTGAACCGCGCCGGGTACTAACAACAGCAAGAGCAGCGGCAGCATCCTCCGGCCGCAAGCATTTCTTAGCCGCTCGGCGATCATTCTCGGACAGGTTGTGCTAAGAATGGAGGTTATTTCCTTCATGGTTATGACCCTTTCCTGGGCTCTTGCCACAGCCCCGCATACGCGTCCGGGCGAGCTGAGGGGCGTTTGGCTGACCAAAGTCAGCGTCCCCCTCAACAGGAATGACGACCTACATATCTGTTTGCCTATACTTCTTCAAGCGCCTTCTCAGCGCCCACACTGGCCAGCCCGAACCATCCCTACAAGACGGCCGGCCAGACGGTGAAGGGATCCGGAAAACGCCGCTGGTTCTTTACCGAGAATTCGCCGTAGCCGTCGATACCGGAACGATGCATCGATTCATATTTGCCGCGAACAAGCTGCGCATGCAGATGAGGAAACCAATTGCCGTTGGTCGAAACACCTCCAATGGTCCCCAGCAATTGGCCCGCGCGCACGGTTTGGCCGGCAGATACATGGATTTTACCCAGATGCGCCAGGATCAGGCGCAACCGGGGCTTTACGTGGATGATAATCAATCCTCCCCAGCCGCCGGCCGAGTCGGTGTCGTGCCAGGTTTCTGTCACTGTCCCGTCGGTGGGCGAAAAGACGCGCGAACGTTCCGGCACCGAGAAATCAACCCCCAAATGGAAGGTCATGCCAGGCGCCATATAATGTCCGCTCCAAAGCGTTGAGCGATCTTCGAACCAACCGCCAAACGAGCAACTGACACCGTACCGCCGATGAAGGCGTTTGATCCAACGCTGACAGTAGGCCGGATCCAACAGCGGATTGGGCTGGTGAGGCTTCTGCTCCGCCAGCGCCAGAGATCCGACCGGGATATAGACCCACCCGCGATCCTTGTACTGGGGAAACAGGAGTTGAAACATAATCAAATGTCCACTTCTTCGCTGAATTTACGC
>JBBQYD010000246.1:0-7925 GCA_038209025.1 Verrucomicrobiota bacterium
AATGCCCCACAAAGAAGACCACCCGAAGAAACTATTTACGCCCAGGCCCGCCGGATCTCCGGGATTGCGCCAAACGCCAGCCTGATCTGGCCGAAACCGCAGTTCGCTCAACCCGAAGAATGGGCAATTCGGAACCGCCGCCAGGGACCCGGAGTATTCGGGTTTGGTGGACGGTGAGCGAGCGTCCGTCAATCCCCACGCCGCGCCTCACCTGCCGTCCGGGAAAGGAACCGCGGGTGGACCCGGGCCAATTGATGCTCTGGCCTGCTTATTCCCACCCACTTGCAATGATACCTCGAGACTGGGGAAAGGCGTTGTCGTTGACCACCATGCAGGAATAAATGCGGTCGCCACCCGCGGAGCCGACGATCCAGAGGAAAGAATCCGAATAAACTACACGGCAATGGTACCCCCATCCTGAATTGAACAGGAATCCACGGTTTAGGAAACCGCTGCTCTATCCATTTGAGCTATGGGGGCCCGACAGGAGATCAGATTACTCTGAAGCCTCCCGCGTTGCAACCACCGGCCACGATTTGTCAGGTCCGTCACAAGAAACTGGCTTTGCCTGAGCCGTGGCCATTCCTGGAGTTCATGAAAGAAGTTGAGACTGGTGGTGGCCGCGACTCAAAAAACTGCGCTGACCTGGCTTGCTTCCTGGCCTATGGCCGGTTCAGAAAAACCGAGGCCGCCAACATCACTTGGGCGGAAGGTGTGGCGATTGAGCAGTCGCAAGGTGCTCCCAAATAGGTGGACAAAAGAGGCGTCCATCGACTGGAGCCAATATGCTATGGAAAGGAAACTCCTTTTGACTTTGTGTTTCTCTCAAGCAGCCAAAACACCCCACCCGCGATCGCGGCGACACCGGTGTCAGGGCAATAGCCGTAGAGCACCATGCCGTGCAACACCCACGCGCCCAAGCCTCCCACGATTATGGCCGTCATCATGATCTTCAGGACTGTGAAGTCGCGGAAGCGGAACTGGTTCACAATGATTGCCATAAGCGCTGCCGTTCTGAACCAGCCCAACGCGCATGCCAAAATCAGTTCTGATAGCTGATTCGGTAGAAGCTCGCAGGCTCGATTGCGGGAAAGATCAGTTCGCGCACCACAAGGCTTCCGGAGTCCTTGATCACGCTCTCCCCCAGCGGGCTCACCGCCCGCCAGGTGCTCAAGTTGGTGGATAAAAGGCAGGACCGGCCAAACGCGGCGGCATTCGCCCGCTCCAGCAGACGCAACCGGACGAAGCTCCCATCCATGGCTCCGGCCTCAACGGCAGGCTGGGCATCCGGTGCAAGCGGATCGGACCCCAGCCGGAATTCCCACTGATTGGAGCGGGTGTCAGCGTCCGGGTCGGCTGCCGCGCCTTGAGCAATGCCGTTGGTGGCACATCTCAGAATGAGAGCCCATTTCTGCCACTCGGCGAAATCGGGGTTGAGCGGCGCAAAGCTCCATGATTCAAAATGGGCCGCCGCGCAGGCTTCGGAGGTGGGGCTGATGGAGACGAAGCCGGCGAGGGTGTTGCCTCCCATCGTCAATTCGGTTGAGCCGAGCCGTTGCCAGGATTGGGAATCGGCCGAAACATAGGCGGTGAGCTGGCGCCCCAGGCGCAACAGCCGCAACCATGGCTGATTGATGGCGGTCGTCGCGGCCACGCTCGTGATCGCGCCGTTGTCAACCGCCCGGCATTGAAAAACCAATCTGCCTGCAGCCGGATCAAGGAATAGAAAAGCCTGGCGGCTGCCCGGCGCGTGGTTCTCACGAATCATTAACCCGGCCGGACCTGACGTGGCCTGGAGCCGGGCTGTCAATTGCAGATCGTTCGTTGCTTCCACCGCCAGAAATCCAAGCTGATCCACCGTCCCGGAAAGGTTTGTGCCGGCCGCGGCCAGCACCAGGTTCGAAACACTCGCCCGGGCCCAGGCCGGCATCAAGGGACCGCCAATATCCCACAGGCTCCAGTCACTGGGGAAGTCAACCACGCGCAGGAAAACCGTCACCGGGTCACCCGGGAAAGCGCCTCCTGAGGCATCCCGCCAGGGAACCGCGGTCAAAAAATAATTGCCCGGCGCAAGCTCGCCCGAGAGGAATGGCGCCTCCGTGTCGGCCATGCCAAAGGCGACTCCATTGGTGTAGAACTGGACGGAGGACAGGTTGGAGCCGCCAAGGGCGGCAATCCGGCAGGCATGGTCCTGAAAATCGCGGAGGTTCAACGTGTCGCCGTCCTCCAACAGGCCGTTGTTGGTGGAGGAAATCAAGTTCGAGACGGCGAGACTTTGCACGGCCGGGAGGCCCATCGAAAGATTCCCGTGCGTGAGGGTGGACCAGGAACCAAAGTGGCCGTCCCACCCGCCGGGCCGCCAGCCATTGGTGATCATGCTTGAATAGGTCGGCAGTGACGTCAGACCCAGGCGATGGATGTAGTGGTTGTAGGCGATATCATACGCGCCGCTGTGGCCTTGCTCGCCAACATAATTGTAGTTCGTCAGGAATGAGGCGGAACAGGGCGGCTGCGCCAGGCCAAGGAACAACCGGGAAAAATTCTCGAGGTTGATCGCGAACTGCGGCGCATTGCTCCCGGCCAGTTTCGTCCCAAACAGGTCAATGCCATGTTTCCAGGCGATCTCGGCGGCCTGCATCCAGACCTGCAGCGTATATTGGGGATGAATGGTATCCCGGCAGACCTCGTTTATATACCCATTGTAGCCAACGGCGGAATTGATGCTCACCAATCCGTTCTGCCAGGCCCGGATGCCGGCATCGAAGCGGGCACGGTCCTCCTGGTACGCGCCCACCGAGATCATGGTCAACGCGGCGGAGGCACCCCAGTTCTGGTTCATGGAGGCGGCTTTGGCGGCCTGCAGGTAGAGGTAATCCACCATCTGGTCGAACCTGGCAATCTGGGCCGGGCTCCACCCGCCCGCGCCGCGATCATAGTACCGGATGATGTCGGCGGCGGAAACCCAGACGGGCGCCGCCCAGGCGGCCTCAAGCTGTATCTGAGCCGTGGACGTGCCGGCGGCTGGGCTCATCGTCACGAACGTATTCGCCCAGCCGTTCAGAATGCCCAGCGCCTTGTCGCGATACCGCGCGTCCCCGGTTGCCACCCACTGCAGGGCCGCCGCGCGCGCCGCCTGCGAGTCATTCCGGAACTGGTCCTCGGTAGGAGTCGTCCCGCTGCCCATGACCACCACATTTGAGCAGGGCAGCGATGTGTAACCCAGGGATGCCACACTCGCGGCTCGCATCATGTTCCAGCCCGATTGAACCACCGCCCCTGGTTCATGCCCGATGCGGTATTTGATCCGGTCCAGCTCTTCCTGGGAATTGAATACGGAGGGATGCACGAAGGGCCGCAGGGGCCTGATCTTTTCCACCGGCGGCGGCACGGCGGGCACACTATCCGTCACCAGCACCGGGGCGTTAACCAACTTCACGTTATCCACATAGGCCAGCACCTGGGTGGAGGTGGACCACGTGCGAAAACCAACCGCGGCTGGCATCCGAATGGAAGCTTCCGTGGAAACGCGCATCACAAACACCGCCCGCCAACTGCTCCAATCCCAAAACCAAACCTCCAGGCAGCGCCCTGGAATGAAATTTCCGTTGAAGGGTTGTGGCGTCGTTTGGTTGTTTAATACCAGGCTGAAGGTCAACCGCACGCTCTGCGGGTAGGTCAGCGTGCCCGTCTCTAACATGGATGTCCCCTCCGTGCCGGCAAGGGCAGCCACGCCGCCATTGAGGGCGATGCGCACAAACGCCCCGGCGGCGTTGAGGTCACTCGTTCCGGCGGCATAACCGAGGATCAGATCAGTGCCGGAGCCTGCCGCTTCGAAGTAGTCAAAGGCGAGCGTGCAGGTTCTGCCGGTCAACTCTGAGGACCAGTTCCCGGAGAGCATTTTTACCGACGGCCCGCTGATTTTCAGGCAGCGATTCGAATTGCCAAAGACTGGCTGAACGCTCTCGATCAAAGTCGCGGCGCTCCCAGGCCACCGGCTGGCATCAACGGTGAGGTCTGGCGATTCAAAATCGTCGCTCAGCAAAACAGATTGAGCCCCGGTGGTCACGACGAACAAAAGCCACCCGCCTGCCAGCAGCATCAGTCCGACGCGTTTCATGCATCAAGCTTACCCATCAGCCGGGTGATTGCCACTCCTAAAGGAGGAGTTGGCGGTGGAACGCCCCAAAAGGGTTATCGGAGTTTGACCCGATAGAACTCGCCGGCCCTGGGAAAGTTCGTCAGGGAGTATCCGGAAACCGCGTTCGTAATCTCCGCCCACGGGCCTTCGGCGGAGGGAGCCGATTGCAGTCTGCCACCGCCGCCCCAGCTCATGCGCAGCACGCCATTCTGTTTTGCCACCTCTATCACCGGAGCCAGGGAGTAAGAAAACACGTCACCGCCGGGAGCATAGGTGTTCGGACCCGTTCGATGAAACCAGGAGAGGGTTGCCACCGGCCCATCAATCTCCACCAGCACATAGCCATACTGAGCCTCGAACTTCACCCGGGTGGGAAGCCAGGCGCCGTTCAACCCATCGTAAGGCGCCTCGGGATACAAGGGGGCGCCGCCCGTGCCCACGATGTATTGGTGAATGTCATTGGTGGGGTCCCCGTCCCGATCATCCAACCGGGCATGATCGTAGAAGTGGTCGTGACCGCAAAAATAGACCCGGGCGGCGGCCGTGCTGAGAATGTTCCAGAAGGCATCCCGCGCAACCGGATCATCGTCCAGCGTGTCCTTGTGGAGCACCGCAAAAGCCGGCTCGTGCCCCATGGCGAACACGTGCAGGGACGTGTTGGTGGCCAGCACGGTTTTCAGCCAGTTGGTATTGGCGCGGTGGATATTGACATAGTTATCAAACGCCAGCACCAGCGCATTGGCATAGGTAACGGCGTAGGTGCGGTCAACCTCGCCCACGGGACCATTATCTGGCAGCGAAGGCCCGAAAACGTTCGTGAATGCGGCCACTCCGCCGACAAAGTTCTCATGATTCCCCAGCACTGGAAACACCGGGATGCCCGCTTCAAAGACGGGCGCCATGGCATTGGTCCACTGCTCAAGCGCCCATTGGCTGCCGGTGTTGACCATATCTCCAGGCACCAGCAGGAAAGCCGGCCGAATATTCGTGGCTGCCTGTGCCAACTCGGCGACAATTTCGGTGTTTACAGGGCTGTTGGAAGCGGTTCCGCGCGTGTCGCCAACCACCATAAACTCCCATTTCCGGGTTTGCCCCCACACGCTGCCGCTGCCGAGCAACAGCAAGATCAAGATATGTTTGCCAGTCAGCTTCATTCCTCAGGCCCTAGTGCGGACACTCTTCCGCCTGCTCACAGCAAACCGGTTCTACCGCCGGGAGTCAACCGCGCAACGAGCCTGAGAAGAGTTTGCTTGTCTATACACCTGCCTCACGCGCTCCAAAAGGCGGTGGCTGGGACGTGAGCCACAGGCTTTCTCCCGGTCTAAAGAGGTGATATGCTGCCAACCGAAATGAGCCGAACGAAAAACATTACGGGAACCTGCGAACACTGCGGAGCCGCTTTTGTTTTTCCCGCCGAACACATCGGGCTCACCGCAAATTGCCCGCATTGCCAGAAACCGACGGAACTGCTCCTGGCGCAACCGCCTGAAGAACCGGCCATTCCCCGCCGGATGATTGCCTGGGCAATTGCCTGGTGCCTGGTGCTGATTCTGGGGTTGGCCCTCTCATTGGTCGCTTTGAAAAGCGCCAAAAAATTCGCGAGGGAGCACCCCCCGGCGTCTGCTCCCGCCAATCCGGCGGCCCGCCCCTGAACCCTCTCCGGCAATTGGGGCGCCGGAAATATCTTTTGGACACCGGACCGGAGCGGGCTACATTCACGGACTTTATGAACCCGAATACGGTCCTTTGGATATACATAGTGCTGTTGCTGGCGGGGGGTCTCTTTGGCTTTCTCAAGGCAAAGAGCCGCGTCTCGCTGATCACCTCCGCGGTATCGGCGGCGCTCCTGGTGCTGACGGCCATCCCCGGCTTGCTCCAGCCAGGTTTGGCGCGTGGGCTGGCGGATCTTATCATGGCCGCCTTGCTCGTCGTCTTCGCCATCCGCCTGGCGAAAACCAAGAAATTCATGCCCAGCGGCATGTTGCTGATCCTGACCACGGCAGCGCTACTGCTGCGCCACCTTTAGCTTCCAGCGTGGCTGTTTCCCTCCCTATTCACCAAATTGCGGATGCCATTATTGGCACCCTGCGACTGGAAAACCGGCTGGTGCTCTCAGCGCCCACCGGCTCGGGCAAGACCACGCAGGTTCCGCAACTGCTCCTGGACAGCGGCGTGGCGGGAAACCTCAAAATTGCGGTACTCCAGCCCCGGCGAGTGGCCGCCCGCTCGGTAGCCGCCAGGGTCGCTTGGGAGCGCAATTGCCGCCTCGGCACCGAGGTCGGATACCAGGTCCGTTTCGATGACCGAACCTCGGTGGGCACCCGGATCAGTTACGTTACCGAAGGCATTCTGCTGCGCTGGCTGCAAGATGACCCCGAGCTGCGCGAAACCAGCATTGTCTTGTTTGACGAGTTCCATGAACGCAACTTGTTGAGCGACGTCGCCCTCGCTCTGGTTAAGCGCCTCCAGGAAACCACCCGGCCCGAGCTTAAACTGGCGGTCATGTCCGCCACCCTGGATGTGGACTCCATCACCGACTATCTCTCCGGGGAGTCCGCGGTCTGTCCCTCCCTGATATCCGCGGGCACCATGTTCCCGGTCGAAGTCCGGTATTTGGACCAGCCAGATGAACGGCCGGTGACGGAACAAGCCGCCGGCGTGGTGGAGAGCATCGCCAACTCCGGCGCCCCCGGAGACATTCTCGTTTTCATGCCAGGCATGGCCGAGATCAACGCCACCATGGGCGCAATCCGAGCGGGGCGCATCAGCGAAAAGCTGGCCTTGATTCCTCTGCATGGTGACCTGCCGCCAGATGAGCAGGACCTTGCCTTCGCCCCCAACCCGCTTCGCAAAGTGGTGGTTGCCACAAACGTGGCCGAAACTTCCGTAACCATTGACGGCATCCGCCATGTCGTGGACAGCGGACTCGCCAGGGTGTCCCGCTATGACCCTGAGCGGGGCATTGGCACCTTGATGATTGAGCCCATTAGCCGGGCTTCCGCTGACCAGCGGAAGGGCCGGGCCGGGCGCACCGCCCCCGGCACCTGCCACCGGCTGTGGACTGAAAGCGGTCAGCTCAACCGCCCCGACCGCAATACCCCTGAGATTCAGCGCAGCGATTTGGCGGAAGTCGTCCTGCTGCTCCACTCGCTGGGGGTCCGCCGGGCTTCAGAATTCGGATGGCTCGACCGGCCCGACCCCGCGGCCGTGGATCGTGCGGAGGACCTCCTGCGTTCATTGGGCGCTTTGCGTCATCCTGCGGACCCGCCCAACCAGGAAACTGACCTCACGGCCATCGGCCGCAAGATGCTGCGCCTCCCGATGCATCCGCGCTATTCCCGCATGCTGGTCGAAGCCTCGCGATTTGGCTGCGTGCCTGCCGCCGCGTTATGCGCCGCCCTGGTGAGCGGGCGCGATCTCCTGCTGCGCGTCGGACGTGACGATCATCACATCAAGGAAGCGCGCGAATTGTTCGAGGCCAGCCAGGACTCCGATTTTTACACCCTCATGCGCGCCTTTCAGTTTGCGCGCCAGTCTCAATTCAACCTCGACCGCTGCCGCCGGTATGGCATCCACGCTCAAACCGCGCGCCAGGTTGAACAGACCTTTGAACAGATCCTGCAATTTGCCGGGGCGCATGGCTTGCACAAACCCGGCGTCGAATTCCCGCAAAACGACGCCAGCCCCGACCCCCTGCCCCGCTGTATCATGACAGGCTTTGCGGACCAACTCTGCTCCCGGCGCAGCCAGGGAACCCTCGATTGCGACATCGCCAACGACCGGCAGG
>JBBQYD010000247.1:0-7899 GCA_038209025.1 Verrucomicrobiota bacterium
CCCCTGGCGTCTATAGTTTGGCGGCTGTTGCTACACTAACTGGGACTCTGACGCTCGACGGCACCGGATACACGGATCCCCAATGGATCTTCCAGGGCCTGACGGGCACGGGCAGCCTCGACACGGCAAGCGCTAGCGACATTATCTTCGCAGGAGGTGCCAATCCTTGTGATGTCCTCTGGGCTATACCCACTAAAGTGGTGTTGGGAACGGATTCTCACTTCGCGGGAACTATCATGGCTGGCACAGACATCGTGCTGCAAACCGGCGCAACACTGGACGGCAGAGCGTGGTCAGACACCCAGGTTACCTTGGACCACAATACCATTAACGGGTTGCCTTGCACGAGACTTGGCGGCACTCAAGGCCCACCGGGAACAGGGGTTCCGGATGGCGGCAGCACGCTCTTACTGCTCAGCTCCGGGCTCGCGAGCTTGGTTTTGCTAAGGAATCGCTTTTTTAGCCTCCGCCGGTAAGGGGAGATTCAAGCTGATAGCCTCGGGGTCTCATCCTGAAGGGAGTCCATGAGCGGCTGGTGTCGTTTGCGCACGAACGGGTCGTGATGATGTTCAGCCTGGGTCTTAGCCGTAGCCTGAGCCACGATGAGTTGCTTGAGCCACTGGGTCAAATCGACCAATTGACGTTGGATCCGGGAAGTTGGCGGGGTGGGCTCAGGCTCATATCGCTGGCCGTAGTTGGTCAACTGATTCTCCAAATCGTATCCGAACGTGCGCGTGGCATCGCTGGTCATGTTCCCGTTGGCCTCATACGTAAAGGAGGGAGACGCGGGTAGGTTCACGCTGACCGCGCCGGTGCTCCAAGGCCGGGCGGAAACGCGCAAAACCCCGGGATGGACATATCCGCCGGGCTCCGCCACTATCCGCGCATGCTTGGTGAGACCGAAACCCAATTCTTCCTCACCCGCGCAGCGCTGAGTATGGGCGGGCGCGCAAGAAGCATCGCCGCCTATATTCTTGGCTGGGTTATTCATTCAGGAACAATTATGAATGTCCTTCACTTGCTCCGACTCCAACCCGGCCGCCGGTCCCAGGAAAGCCGCTTTCTCATCACCGGCATAATCATTGTGCTGGTTGTCACTTTATCCACCCAGGCGCAATCGTTCGCTGTTATAAAATCGTTCGGCGTTTTGACCAATGTGACGGGGGGAAATCCAGTTGAGCACCCACCAGGATAAAGCCGGCTAAACGGCCTCCAATGCAGGCGTCACCACGGTTTTATCACTTGGCGGTCCGGCAAATTTGCGCCACCACTCCTCCGCCAAATCGCGCGTCCAGTCCCCCGCGATCTGACAGCCGCCCAACGCCTCGTCGAGTTCGCGGGCATTGACCGGACGCGCCGTGGGGTCTTTGGCCAGACAGCGCATCAGCAATTCCTCCAAGTCCGGGGATACGGGCTTGCCCAATCGTTCCGAAGGACGCATCGGCATATCTTTCACCTGATGCAGCAGCACTTCCCCCAGCGAGAGCCAGTTGAACAACGGCTCGCCAGTGACGAGAAAATAACCCACCGCTCCCAGCGAGTAGAGGTCACTGCGCGCATCCACCGCGTCGGGATGTTCGACGGCCTCAGGTGACATGTAGAGCGGTGTGCCGAGTGTGGCTTCTGCCATGGTCCATTCAACGCCCTCTGCATCCAGCGATTTCACGAGCCCGAAGTCGAGCACCTTGACGAAGTCCGCCAGGCCGCCGCGTTGCGTCAGGAATATGTTGGACGGTTTGATGTCGCGGTGTACCAGTCCGATGGTGTGCGCCTCGGCGAGCGAGCCGCAGACCTGTCGCAGGATGGAAATGACCCGGCCTTCCGGTTGCGCGCCGTATCGCTTCACCAGTTGGCTGAGCGTCAGGCCGCCGAGATATTCCATCGCGTAATAAAAAATACCTTCGGGTGTGCGACCGTAATCGTAAACGGTGATCGTGTTGGGGTGCGTCAATTGACTGGTCAATTGCACTTCCCGCTCAAATCGCACCGAGCTGGCCAGGTTCAACTTTTCCGTGTGCAATAACTTCACCGCCACGGGCCGTCGCATTAGCGCGTGATGGGCGCGATAAACTGCGCCGAACTCGCCCTCGCCAATCTTGTCCTCCAGCGCGTATTGACCAAGATGCTTGGCCTTCAACGCCGCCTTCCAAGCCGCCCGCTGCAGCCGATTAGCCACGCGCATCAACACGTAAACCAAGACCGCCGCGACCATCAGCAATGCGAAGATGGACCAGAATCCTACCCGCAAAATCCTCAACGCCCGGAACGCCTCCGCCCGATCCATCGCCGTGGTCAGGCCCATGTCGAAATCGTCCAGCCACGTCCATGCGCCCACGACCTTCACGCCGCGATAATCCCGGTAACCGTTGGCATCCACGCCCGTGTGTCCCTTCACGGCCTCGCGGACGGCACGGATGAATGGCAGCTCCGTGCGCCGTTGGGGTGACTGGCGTCCCTGATTTAAATCCACCAACGGATCGCGCAATTCCACGGTGAGCGTCGAGCGCGCTTCCGTCGTATCAGGAATCAATCCCAATCGCTTGAGATCGTTGTCGAAGCGGCTTTCGGAAAGTTGTTTGCCATTACGATCAAAGGCATACGTTTCGCCGGTCTGGCCAGCGCGGGCCGTGGCCAGGATGCGGCTAAAGTCCGTGTCCGGCGCCATGCGCAATCCCAGCAGAGCAACAATCTGACCGCCCGCCGAGCGCACGGGTGCGGCGGCAAACATGGTGGGCATGCTGGCGCGCAGATTTCCTTGCTGGTCCGGCAGCAGCGCCACACTAGCGAAAGGCCGCGTGACCAGAGCCTTGCCGGTCAGGATTAAGGCAAGCTGTTCCCTGTAGCCGGCGGGTGATGGCATGCCGACGAGTTGGTCGCGGCCCGAAGCCAACACCAGAAAATTTGTGTCCAGCACCACGAACCCGCTGAACCCACGACGTTCGAGCATGGGTTTTAAGCGGGCGCGCAAGGCGGAAAGTTGCGGTGCCGTCAGTAGCGCCGCCTGGACCTGGGTGCTGGATTTTGCCTGCTGAATCAGACCCGCCACCAGTTCGCCGACCCGGTCGTCCTCGGCGATATTCTCCGCCTCCGCTTTCATCGCTCCCGACCACGAATGGAGCGCCTCGGTGTTGGCGTTCAAAATGATCTGGAGCATGTCGGCAAGCTGCTGTTTGGTGGCACCCTCCATTTTCACGCGCAGCCAAACCCCGATCATCGTGAGGATCAGCGCCGCGACCAAAGGCCAGACCCATAACTGGGTGCGGAAGAATCCCCGCGTGAACAGAAGGACACTGGCGATACTCGACGTGCGCGAGTGCGCGGGATTGCTTCGACTCATATGGTTGGCTGGATAGCCATGAAAGTGTCAGCTAAACAACCGGTTCAAAGGTTGACCGTTGCTGATGCCCAAGGCAATGGGGTCAACCCCTTGTGAGAACAACCAAAAGCTCCCTCCCGTGTGCCGTGTGGCGATCCACATCGGCCTTCATAGCGCCGTCGCTTAAGTTGTCGGTCTTTTTGTAGTCACTCATGAGCCGTTTGTATTGTTGATTGGTAATCACCTCGTGACCGCTTGGCGCCAGCCCCAAACTGGCCCGGAAACGGTGAAAACTGCGGGATTGACATATCCGCCGGGCTCCACCAATATCGCAACCCATGCTTGGTGAGACCCAAAAGCAATTCATCCTCACCCGCGCAGCGTCCATAACATGCGCGCGTCAAGGAAGCAAATTTCTATCAGTTTTCCTATCAGTTAAGGTTAAATCCGCCAAGGAAAGACGCGCGCATTGGTGCGGAACATGATCAGCGTCAACCGTCCGCAGACGCGAACGGAATTAGTTCGTGGTTCATCCATAAGCCAAAAACGCAAAATAAAAATCCAGAAAAGAAACCGAAAAATTATGAAGAGACACTTAATCCTGGCAGCCGCCCTTATGGCTGCCTCACTGGCGCAAGCCGCGCCGCCCATCGCGCTGGATCAATTGCAGCTCCGCGCCACATACCGGCCCTGTGCCGCCCCGGGCGTTAATCTGGGAGGCAACAGCATGTATAATCCCCGCTTTTTTGGCGGGACTGTTTACGCCCCTCAAATCAATAACTATTGCTGGGGCAGCTTTCCGAGGGGCTCCAGCATTCCCTCCGCGGCCGTTCTTGAGGCCACCCGGCAAACCCGCATGGTGTCGCCCATCCCCGGCACGAGTTACCTGCTGGCCAATGGCGGCACTCTCGTGCCTTGGACCCGGTATGACTTGGACGGGAGGAATCCCGTGGATTCGCCCAGTTTTCCTGACGGCCAGCTATCTGAGAGTTTTGATTGGGTTGATAACGACACCATCATTTGCACCGACTACACGTCGGGGAACCGCAGACGGCTTTATCTGGTTGACGTGACCGCGGAACCTTTTGGCCTGACTAAGAACACCACTTGGAGTGCCGATGGCTGGACCAATGCGCCGACGGGCATCACCCGCATTCGTAATGTGCGCGTGGGCCAGACGGACCCCAACTACGCTTATTACGGGGACAACGGAGTGGCCGGCAATCCCAAGGTTTACGCCATCGACATCAGAACCGGCGCCTCGACCGAGTTGGGCCATTGGGATGGTGTCTTAAGGACGCCGGCTACCTGGAGTTTTGGCCTTTGGACGGTAGTGGAGCGGGGAGGATACCTCTACTTGCACACGTCCGACGACGGCATTCAAGTGTACAGCATGAGCGGGCCCACCACCATGGGCGCGATGGTTGCGTCTTATAGTCCGGAGCAACTGCAAGTGATTACGGGCGGTGTCCCCGTACCGTATTACGGTTTTGATGTGGCGGCGGACGACGGCGGGCTGATTCTGGGAGACTTTTTGGGCAATGTCTTCGAGTTGCAGCGGCGAGCTCCGGTGCAGGCGGGGCAATGGCAGCTCCGCGGAGCAATTCGGCTCTGCGACGTCCTCGGCCAACAACCGAACACCACATACAACCCGCGCATCTTCGACGGCAATATCTTCGTGACCCAGATCGCCGGGGTCGGCAACGCCGGTTATCGTTGTTTCGGATATTTCGACGGCGCTAGCCTCGCCTTCCTCGGCGGCGGAATTCCTGCCGTCAATGACCACCGCATGTTAGGGCGCCTCCGCGGCTCCGGCGGCACAACCTACCTGCTGGGCTCGGGCGGCTCGAAGGGCGACAGCCCCGAAACTTTTTCGGGCACTTTCACGCGGTATGAATCTTGGGGGGGCAACCCACAAATCGCCAATGCTATCGACGACCAAGTCACGGAGACCTATGATTGGGTGGATGACAACACCATGATCAGCACGTGCTATGTTTCTGGACAGCGAAAGAAACTGTATCTGACTGATGTGAACCCGGACACCCTTGCTTTAACCAGGAATACCGCTTGGAGTGGCAACGGTTGGACCAATACGCCGGTAGGCACCCGCATTCGTAATGTGCGCGTAGGCCAGACCTACACCGGCTACGCCTATTACGGGGACGCCGGACAGAACAGCAATCCCAATTTCTACGCCATTAATCTAGCCAGCGGCGAGTCAACGCTCCTGGGTAACGCGGGCACCTTGACCGGCGGCGGCAGTTTCGGCCTTTGGACGGTGATCGAGCGGGGAGGGTTTCTCTACGTGCAGACGACCGACAACGGCATTCAGGTTTATGGCCCCATGGTCAACGCCACCAACAAAGGCCCATTGTTCGCTACTTACACCAAAGCCGAATTGGACGCCGCCACTGGCCTCAGAACTGTAGATCAGTATTACGGTCTGGATCTGTCGGCGGACGGCAGAAAAATTGTGCTGGGAGCGCCTCTTGGCAGTGTGTATGTGCTGGAGCCTGCGTGCCGCCTGAGCGTCACCAAGTCGGGATCGAACGTCATCCTTTCCTGGCCGGAGTATTACGCCAGCGCGGTTATTGAATCATCGGCCACCCTTGACCCGGGCAGTTTTGCCGAGCTCGTTCCGCAACCCACAGTGACAACGGCTAGCGGTGCAAAGAGCGCCGTCATTGCCATCGACCCCGCCACACCCGCGTTTTACCGGCTGCGCAAGTAGCCCTGGGCGTGCCTCAAGTCCACGCGTAATTTCCTTGCGCGTGGACCTCCAACAAGGGTTTCACTCTCACGCTGCCGAACACACGGGCCGCGAAGTTCTGGGAGTTCCGGGCCATAAAGGGGCCATGGAATAATATCGCAATGCCATGGCCACCAACCGACGGCGCGGCATAGCCTGCGCGCATGGCTCGCCAGCTGCGCATTCGGTGCGCCGGGGGGGATTTACCGCGTCATGAGCCGTGGTGATCAGCGTGAGAACATTTGCTTCGATGACGTTGGCCGTCAGGATTTCCTCAAAACCCTGGCCGGGGCGCATCCGGGCACGAAGAGGGCCAGCGCGCGGTTGCCTGCGTGGATGCGGAAGAAATCGGCAGCGAGTGGCAACGGGCCAGCGCAGGGTGGAACATGACATGGAAAATGGATTACTGCCCAGTCGATCGGCGGGCGCGATAGAAGCGGTTGGTCTGGACCGGGTCCGGATCCACGAAATTCATCATGGTGCCGGTCGCTGTAATGGTGGTGAGATTCGTCCAGGTTGAGAGGAGCGGGGACGAGTCGATGGCGAATTGCCCCGGACCGCCGCTGATGAGGAGTTCAATCCGCTGATTCGGAAGCAGAGTGATGGATTCGATCTTGGGAACGGTTTCCACGATGAGGCTCAGCAGGGCGTTGCTGCTGGTGACCAAAGCGACCACGTTGGAGACGGTGACAGAATAGTCCCCGCCATTGGTGCTTTGCACCATCGGAAGCGCCAGGGTGCTGCCGGTTGCTCCTGCGATTTCGGCCCCTTCAAAACTCCATTGGTAAGCGAGCGGTTCGGTGCCGGTGGCGGATACCGTGAACAAAACGTTTGACCCGGCGGCTACCCGCTGGCTCTGCGGGTGAACGGTGATCATGGGCGCGACATTCACCGTCAGCACCGCGGGATCGCTCACGTCCACTCCCGCCGCGTTGCTCACGATGACACTGTAAACGCCGGCGTCCGAGGTTTGCACGTTGAGTCGGTCAAGGTTGGCGGTCGTTTGGTCCGGCAGGTCGGCCCCGTCCTTTTGCCACTGGTAGGAAAGCGGAGCTGTGCCGCCGGCGTGGACGACGAAATTGGCGGTCGCTCCGGGATTCAAAGTCAGGTCGCCTGGCTGCGCCGTGATGGTTGGCGGCACCCGGACGGTCAGCACGGCGTTTGAACTGATAGCCGCCCCGGCGGAGTTATAGACAATTGCCGAGTAGTTGCCCTCGTCCAAGGGTTGAACCTCCGTGCGAACATAGGTTGCGTTGGTGGCATCGCTGAGGTTTTGTCCGTTCATCTGCCAGTGATAGAACAACGGGCCGGTACCTGCCGCGCCGACTGAAAATGTGGCGTCACTTCCCTGGTTGGTCGTGATGCCAGACGGGTGGGTGGTGATGGACGGCGGAACCAGCACCGCGAGCGTGGCATTCGAGCTGATAACCGACCCGTTAGCGTTGGCCACCCGAACGGAGTAATCTCCCGCGTGCTGCGGTTGCAGGTTAGTTCGAGTGTAGGTGCTGGTTGAGCCTCCAGAAATGTTCGTCCCGTTTTGACGCCACTGGTAAGTGAGTGTCCCCGATCCGGTGGCGTTGACGGTGAAAACGGCAGATTGCCCGGCGATTGCGGAGCGTCCGGAGGGTTGCGCCAGGATGGTCGGTGGCCCTGCCGGGGTCGTCAGGGAGACGAATTTGATGGCGTCCGCCATGACCTGCTGGCCGGCGTCGTTGGCGGCATCGGTTATGCGCACAAAGCCGGAGGAGCCGGCGGCGAAATCAAAGGTGCCCACCAGCACCCATTTGGCTCCGTTGATTTCCTGGTTCACAGGGATGGTCTGCGATCCGCC
>JBBQYD010000248.1:0-7898 GCA_038209025.1 Verrucomicrobiota bacterium
TCAAAACCTGGTCCAGAGAAATGGCATCAGCCACATCGAATTTCCCCGAAACGACCCGGCGCAACTGGGCCAAGTGGGCTCCGCAACCGAGCTTATGGCCCAGTTCGTGGGCGATCGAGCGCACATAGGTTCCCTTGGTGCAGGCCAGTCGGAAACTGGCCAGCGGTTCCTGGTAGGAACTGAAGCGGAAGCGGTAAATGTGGACCAACCGGGGCTCGCGCGGAACCTCAATGCCCTTGCGGGCTAGCTTGTAGAGCGGCACGCCGTCTTTCTTGATCGCCGAAACCATCGGCGGCGTTTGCATCAGGTCGCCCTCGTAATCCTTGGCTGCCGTGTTGAGTTCCTCCAGGGTCATGGGTGGCACGGGCAGGGAAGCGGTGATCTCGCCGTCGGCATCATAGCTGTCCGTGGATTCGCCAAACTTGATGACCCCCTCATAAACCTTGTCATCGGACATCAGTTTTTCGGAAAGTTTGGTCCCGCGCCCGAGGACGATGATGAGCAGGCCGGTTGCATTGGGGTCCAGAGTGCCGCAGTGGCCGACTTTTTGGAGACGAAACTTGCGGCGGATGGCATCCACGACGTCATGCGAGGTTGGCCCGGCGGGCTTATCAATGAGGATTGCGCCATCAAGGGCTGAAAATTCCTGGAGCGGCATGGGGTTATGAAACGGTCGCGTTAAGGGCTTTGCGCAGCGCCGCGATCACACGGCGTTGCACGGTCAAGGGACGTCCCGCGATACGAGCGCCAGCCGCCGCGGGATGTCCGCCACCGCCGAACTGAGCGGCTATTTCATTCACATTAACGTGCTCACTCTTGGAACGGAAGCTGACGCGGGTCAGTTCCGGTTCCATCTCTTCAAACACGCAGGCGACGACCACCGGGGCGATGGCGCGAATATGGTCGATGAGCCCCTCGGCGTCACTGGTTTCCGCGCCGGTGCGGGCGAAGTCTTGTTTCTTCAGCCAGAAATAGGCGATTTGGTTTTGGTGGGTAAGCCGGAAATGACTGTAGATGTGCCGCAGCAACCGGGCGCGGGAGACCGGGTAGGATTGATAGACCTCGTCGCAAATCCTGGCGAGGTCAGCTCCCCGGCCCACGAGTTCACCCGCAACATGATAAGTGCTTGGGCGGGTGGATGGGTATTGAAAGGATCCCGTATCGGTGGAGACCGCTGTAAAAAGGCAATCAGCAATGGGCTTGGTGATGGGCCAGCGGGCCACTTTGAGCAGCCGAAAGATCAGCTCGCCCGTCGATGGTTCCCGGGCGGAAACCCAGTTGAGGTCACCGTAGCGGGTGTTGCTCTCGTGATGGTCAATGTTGATCAGCAGCTTGCGGTTTTGGACGCACGCTCCCACAGTGCCCAGGCGTTCGAAGCTGGCCGCGTCGGTGGCGATGACACAATCAAATTCCTGCCCCGGCACGGGACGCTGAATCCAGCTTTCGGTATCCAGGAACTCGTATTTCTGCGGTATCTTGTCTTCGTTCCAGCAGGTGACCTTTTTGCCCTCGGCGCGCAGCGCCCGAGCGAGCCCCAATTGCGACCCCACACAATCGCCGTCCGGGCGCATGTGGCCCACCACGCAGATGGTGCGGCTGTTGGCAATGCCCTCGAGAATGCGGTCGATGATCTTGGGATGCGGCTTCATGAGAGCGAATAAGGTCAGGCCCCCTCGGAATCCTGTTCGTCTTCTTCGGGGGGCGCGGAGGCCTCCATTTCGTCGATGATTTGCAGCACGCGGTTTCCCCGCAGGACCGAATCATCCATGAGGAATTTGAGCGTGGGCGTGTATTTTAGGATCACGCCCCGGGCGACCAGTCCCTGGATGCGCTTGCGGTTGAGGGTCAGCCTGTCGAAACCGCGTTTTTGCTGGTCTTTGGTGCCCAGGATGCTGATGAAAACGATGGCCGAATGGAGGTCACCCGAGACATCCACATCATTGACGGTGATCAGCCCGGCCTCATCGACAGGACATTCCCGGCGAATGACCTCGCCAATCTCCCGCTTCAACAATTCGCGGACCCGCTGCATTCTAAGGGAAGCCATGTTAAGAATCCTTTGTTAACTCCAGGGCGAGTTGATGCCCGCCCGTCAGAGTTTCTGCGCGATTTTCTCCATGGTAGAGCACTCGATGATATCGCCCGTTTGCACTTCGGTGAAACCATCGATGCGAATGCCACATTCCATGCCGGCGCGCACTTCGTTGACTTCGTCCTGAAAACGGCGGAGTGATTGGGTCAGCCCCTCGTAGATGACTTCCTTGCGCCGGCGAACGCGCACTTTTCCCTTCACGATCCGCCCGCTGACAACCATGCAGCCCGCAACCGGCATGCCCTTCGAGAGTTGGAACACCTTCCGCACTTCGGCCGCGCCGATGGTGACATCCTTGAGCAAAGGTTCGAGCAAGCCGGCCATGGCTTCCTTGACCTGATCAATCAACTCGTAGATGATCGCGTAAAGCCGGATCTGGACCCCCTCATGCTTGGCCTTATCAGCCACCCCGCTATCGACGCGGGTGTGAAACCCGAGAATCACGGCGTTGGAGGCGGAAGCCAGAGCGACATCCGACTCGGTGATAGTGCCCACGGCGCTGTGGATAATCTCCAGCGAGACCTTGGTGGACTCGATTTTCTTAAGCGCCTCGACAATGGCTTCGACGGACCCCTGAGTGTCGGCTTTGACAACCACTTTAAGGGCCTTGCTGGCGTTGGAGGCAAGCTGGTCAAAGAGGTTCTCCAAGGTGACCTTGGCGCGGCCTGCTTCATAGCCCTGGGCGCGGACTTCCTGAAATCGTTGTTCGGCCACTTCGCGCGCGGCGCGTTCATCTTCGACCACGCTGAACTCCAGCCCGGCTTCCGGCACCCCGTTCATGCCCAGGACTTTCACTGCCACCGAGGGGGCCGCCTCCTTGAGTCGTTTGCCTTCCTCGTTGATCAGCGCTCGCACCCGGCCATAGAATTGTCCGCAAATCAGCACGTCGCTCACCCGGAGAGTGCCTTTGCGCACCAGCACGGTGGCGGTGGGGCCGCCCGGTTCCAGACCGGATTCGATCACATTGCCTTTGGCGTGGCGGGTCGGGTTGGCCTTTAGTTCGAGCAAATCTGCCTGCAGCAAAATCATCTCGATCAGTTTATCGACGTTTTGCTTGGTGAGCGCCGATACATCCACAAAAATGGTATCCCCGCCCCAGTCGTCCGGAACCAGCCCCTTGTCCTGGAGTTGCTGGCGCACCCTGAGGACGTTGGCATTGGGGTGGTCGATTTTGTTCACCGCGACAATGATCGGCACCTTGGCGGCGCGGGCGTGGTTCAGGGCTTCGATGGTCTGCGGCATCACCCCGTCGTTGGCGGCCACCACCAGGACGACGATATCGGTGACGTTTGCCCCGCGCGCGCGCATGGAACTGAATGCCGCGTGGCCGGGAGTATCGAGAAAGGTGATCTGGGCCAGTTCCTTTTTTCGCTCGGGATGCGGGAATGAAATGGTGTAAGCGCCGATGTGCTGGGTGATGCCGCCGGCTTCTCCGGCGACCACATTGGATTTGCGAATGACATCGAGCAAGCTGGTTTTGCCATGATCGACGTGGCCCATGATCGTGACCACGGGGGGGCGCGGTTTGAGATCGGCGGCTTTGTCCTCGATATCCAACTCGAGTTTGCGAATCGGGGCATGGACAGTGCCGCTCCCGCGATCGCGTTTCTCCACCTCGAATTTGAAGCCGTACTTCGCGCAAATCTTCTGGGCAACCAGTTCATCGATGGCCTGGTTCACGCTTGCAAACACACCGGACTCCATCAGGTCGGCAATGATCTTGAAGGGCTTTTGCTTAAGCTGTTCGGCCAATTCCCTGACCACAATGGGCGGTTTGATGGAAATGACCTTTGCGTCCGCGGGCAAACTGAATTTTGGCGCGGCAGGTTCCGCTCGGGAAGGGGTTGGGCGATTGGGCGCACCTGGACGACCGCCACCGCCAAACTGGCCGGGGCGATTTCCGCGAAAGTCACCACGCTGTTGCTGGTGCGGCTGGCCTGGCTGGGTGCGCCGAAACTGCTCGCCGGGCTTGGCGGGCAGCTTGGGAGCGGGCTTTTCAAATGTTTTCGGAGCCGGCTTGGTAGGCAGAACAATGAAACCGACTTTATCTCCCACCTTGGGTCCAGGGGGAGGCGGAGGGGGCAGCGGCGGCGCGAGAGGCACCGCAGGAAGATCACTGGCAGGCGGTTGGTCCGGCGGAGTCTCACCTTGAGCTGGGGTCGTCGATGGTGCGGCGGAAGGAGCACTCGCCTCCAATGGGGCCACGGGGGCGGGCTCGGTTCCAGCCGGAACAGGCCCCGCGTTTGGAGCAGCCACATGCGGTTCAGGCGCTGGGGCAGGTGTGGCTTCCACCACGATAAGGGGCGATGGACCCGAAGGTGCTTCAGTGTGACTCTCGACCGGTGCTGCAGACGGCGCAGTTTTGACGGCCTCTGGATGGGCCGGCGCGTGAGGCGCTTCCGCCGGAGTTGGCGGGGCGGCTTCAACAACCGGTGGTGGGGAAGCCAAAGCTACCGGTTCCGGCGGGGAGGCAGGGGTGGGCGGCGGCAGCGGCGGAGCGAGGATTTCCGGATGCTCAGCAATGAGTTGCTGCTCAAGATACTCAGCGGTTATTTTATCCAGCGAGCTGGACGCGACCCGCGCGGCGGCAATGCCCAACGACTTCGCCTTGGAAAGTACCTCTTTGTTTTCCAAGCCGAGTTTCTTCGAAATGTCGTAAATACGTACGGGCATAATTAAATAACTGTCCGACCCCTTCCTGCATCACAGGTTCCATAGGCCTAACCAGGCTGAGGCGAACTCTGCGAATCACCTATCTGCAGGGTCCGCCGGGCGGCTTCCGCTTGCGCCGCTTCGAGAAGCGCTACCGCCTGCTCGCCAATTTCAGGGATGCTGGATAAATCGCTCACATCCGCCTGCAGCAAGTCCTCCAATCGTGTCAAGCCGTGATGGACCAGCACGTCGGCCTGCTCGTGGCTGATGCCGGGGATAACCGCCAGGGAGTCCACCGCCTCGGCCACCTTCTCTTCAAAACCTTTGGTGACAACCACCTCCGGCTCTATATCCACCTGCCACCCCGTCAGCTTGGACGTCAGTCGGGCGTTTTGGCCGCGTTTTCCGATAGCCAATGAAAGCTGGTCTGGGCTGACAATGATCCGCACCCGCCGGTTGGCTTCATCCACCTCAAAGCTCTTCAGTTTAGCCGGTGCCAGCGCGTTTGTCATGAAAATCCTAATGTTCGTATCCCACCGAATAATGTCCACCTTCTCATTATTCAATTCGCGAACGATATTCTTGACTCGCTGGCCGCGCAAACCCACGCAGGCACCCACCGGGTCCACCTTCTCATCGCGGGTATAAACCGCTAATTTGGTGCGAAAACCAGGTTCGCGGGCAATGCCTTTGATTTCGATGGTGCCGTCGTTGATCTCGGAGACTTCCAACTGAAACAGTTTAATGACAAACTTTGGGTCGGCGCGGGACAGGATGATTTCCGGGCCGTGCGCACCCTGTTCAACCGCTTTGACGTAGCATCGGATACGCTCCCCGATTTGGTATTCTTCCGTGGGCACGCGCTCGCGGTTCAGCAGCACGGCTTCGTATTTGCCCAGATCGATAAACACGTCCGAACGTTCGAACCGGCGCACGACACCGCTGATAATATCTCCCACGCGGTCCTTGAACTCGGTAAAGATCATGGCCTTCTCCGCACGGCGGATCTGCATCATCAGTGCCTGTTTGGCGTACTGTGCCGCGATCCGGCCAAAGCCCACCGGGGTGACCTCGACTTCGAGTTCCTCGCCCACCTGGGAATCAGGCTTGATCCGGCGTGCCTCATTCAGAAAAATCTGGTCGTGCTTCGATATAACTTTCTCAGCCACAATAAGCTTCGCGAATGCGCGAATGTCACCGTTCTTGGGGTCAATCGCGACGCGCAGTTCACGCGCGGGCCCGACGGCCTTTTTCGCAGCGGATAATAACGCCTCTTGTACAGCATTTACCAGGACATCACGACTGATGCCCTTTTCACGCTCCCAAAATTCGAGCACTGCTAAGAAATCGGCGTTCATGTTCTTTGCGAACGGCACCCTTCAGGGGAACAAAAAAGTCGGCAGATTTGGCTCTTCCGACTTTGGCGCGCTGGTAAACCAGCAATCTTTACCGTTCTAGTAAAGTTAAGAGTGGACGTAAGAACAGTCAAGCTCGATTTCTGCCGTTTTCTGGAGGTATTCAGGGTGGGAACCCCGCAAGCTGATGCACTTGGCGGTGGAGCCCGTTTCTGCTTCTACAGCATAGCATACCCCCGAGGGCACGCCTCCCGCCTGTAGTCAGACATGGGGGTCGGATTGCCGCCAGGTTTAGGGGAACAAACCGCGAATGCGTTTGGCGTCCAGCACCCGCTTTATTCCGAGGCTCAGGGCTGCCATACGCATGGAGGTTTTTTGTTTGCGGCTCAGCGCCACCACCTGAGTGTAGGCGGTTTCCATAATCCGGAAAAGCTTGTCAACCACCTCGGTTTCGTTCCAAAAGAAGCTTTGCAGGTCCTGTACCCATTCGAAATAGGAAACAATCACGCCGCCGGCGTTGCAGAGCACGTCCGGGATGACAAAGATTTCGGGCCGCTGATCGAGGATGGCGTCCGCTTCAGGCGTGGTGGGGCCATTGGCGGCCTCTGCCAGGATCCGGCACTTGATTTTACCTGCGTTTTGAGCCGTGATTTGCCGTTCCAGAGCGGCTGGCACGAGAATGTCACAGCTCATTTCCAACAATTCCTGGTTTGAAATGCTGTCCGCCTCCGGAAAACCCGCCACGGTCTTGTTTGCAGCCACGTGCTTTTCGAGTTCCCATAGATTCAGGCCGCCGGGATTATGCACCCCCCCTTGAGCATCGGTTATCGCGATGACTTTCACGCCGTAGCGGGCCAGTGAAAGAGCGGTTATGGACCCGACATTGCCGTAGCCCTGAACGGCGGCGGTCGCTTTGCCGATGTCCAATCCGAGGGTATCTGTGGCGCGGTTGACGAGGTAACCGACCCCGCGGCCGGTGGCCTCGAGGCGTCCCAGGGAGCCGCCCAGGCCCAACGGTTTGCCGGTCACGATCCCCGGCACGCTGTGGCCCATGTGAACGGAGTAGCTGTCCATGATCCAGGCCATGACTTGCGGGTTGGTGCCGAGATCAGGGGCCATCACGTCAATCTGCGGTCCGATAAAGGGGATCATCTCCTGGGTGTAGCGCCGGGTAAGCCGCTCAAGCTCTTTGATGCTCAGTTTGTTTGGATCGCAGGTGATGCCGCCTTTGGCGCCGCCATAGGGCAGGCCGCATAGGGCGCATTTCCAACTCATCCACATCGCCAGCGCCGCGACTTCACCCAGTGCGACATCCGGGTGGAAACGCAAGCCGCCCTTGGTGGGACCCAGGGTGAGATGATGCTGGACCCGGTGGCCGGTGAAAACCTTAACCGAACCATTATCCATCCGGACCGGCAAGGCAACCGTCATCGAGCGCTTGGGATATTTGAGCCGGTCCCGCTCGGCCTCCGGGATTTCGAGCAGGTTCGCCACCTGGTCAAACTGTTCGCAAGCCATCTGGAACGTGGGATGATTATAGATTTCCATGAGCCGAATATAGGGGAGGCTGGGAAAAAGTTAAGGGAAAATTAGTTGTCGCGAATCCCGCCCAATCGATGATCGCGGGCCGATTCAACTGTTTGATGACCTGTGCCGGCCTGGAGCGGGTGGCAAAACGAATTCAGCGGTGGGGTAAAATTGGCAGTTCAAAACCGGGCTGGCTGGGGTTACCCTTGGTGGAGATGCGTGAAACGCTGCTGGTTAACGAGATTTACCTGAGCCTGCAAGGGGAGAGCACC
>JBBQYD010000249.1:0-7821 GCA_038209025.1 Verrucomicrobiota bacterium
CCTTCGACCCCCGGGACGGTTTCGAATCGTTTGTCCGCGAGGTGCATGAAGTGATCGAGCGGGCCGGCGAAGGCACGATTTACATTTTCGATTGCCTATCCCACCTGGCCGACACCTGGGCCTCGGACCAGAGCCTGGGGAATTTCTTCAAGCTCACCTGCCCGCGGCTGTGGGACCTTGAGACCGTCACCTATTTTGGGCTGTACCGGGACCGCCATTCGCTTTACGCCCTGGAACCGATCCGCCAGACGACGCAATTCATGCTGGACGTCTTTCGCCTGGATGGGCGGCTCTACATCCGCCCGGTAAAGGTGCAGCATCGGTCGCGGAACGTGATGAACACGCTGCATGTGCGCAGCGGGCAGTCGTTCATGCCGGTGAAAGACAGCGCGGTCCTCGCGCCCATCCTCTCCCGCACCCAATGGCCCCGGTTGCAAAGCGACCGCCGCGCGGGCCATTGGCGCAGGATTTTTCACGAGGCGCAAACCACCCTGGACGATTTCCGGAAGGACCGCTGCCCGGCCGGGCGCGTGGCCGAAGTGCTCGAACTCGTGCGCCACGTGATGCGCGTGCATCGCTCCGGGATCGCCCAGCTCGTGGAGCGGTTTTTGACGCTGGAAGACTTTCTGCTGATCCGGGATCGCATGATTGGGATCGGCTCGGTGGGCGGCAAGACGCTGGGCATGCTCGTCGCCCGCGCGATCCTGCGCGAGCGTGACCCCCAGCTCGCCGGGCGCCTCGAAGTGCATGACTCATTTTTTGTGGGAGCCGAGGTGTTCATCACGTTTCTCGTCCAAAATGATGCGTGGTGGATTCGTGACCAGCAAAAGAATCCCGCCGCTTTTCTCCAGGACCTGGAGGAGGGCCGGAAACGCATCCTCGAAGGCCGCTTCCCGGACGGCATCCTCGAGCAGTTCCAGGGCATGCTCGATTACTTCGGCGAGTCGCCTTATATCGTGCGGTCCAGTTCGATCCTGGAAGACGCGCGGGGCAATGCGTTCTCGGGGAAATACGAAAGCGTGTTCGTGGCGAACCGCGGGTCGCGTGAACAGCGCATGGAAGCGTTGCTGGACGCCGTGCGCTGCGTCTATGCCAGCGTGCTGAACGAGGAGGCGCTCACCTACCGGAAACGCCGGGGGCTGCTGGAGAGCGAGGAGCGCATGGCGCTCCTGATCATGCGCGTCTCGGGCGCGCCGCACGGACGTTACTATTACCCCCAGGCCGCGGGCGTCGGCCTGTCGTTCAATCCGTTCGTCTGGCACAAGGATATCGATCCCCAGGCCGGCCTGGTGCGGCTCGTGTTCGGGCTCGGCACCCGCGCCGTGGACCGCTGCGATGATGATTACACCCGCCTGGTAGCCCTCAACGCCGCCGGCCGCCGGCCCGAAGCCAACTTCGACGAGGTGTTCTACCATTCGCAACGCCGCATGGATTGCCTGGACCTGCAAGAAGGCAAGTTTGTTTCACTGCCGTTTCAGGACGTCATCGCGGAAGGCCCGGAGTTCACGCTGGACCTTTATCTCACGCACGCCACCGAAGGTTTTCCACTGATCACCTTTGACCGGCTCCTGATGGAAACCCCGGTGGCCCGCGACCTCCGCCGGATGCTTAAAATCCTGGAGGAGGCTTATGACCACCCGGTGGACATCGAGTTCACCATCAATTTCCTGGGCGATGGCTCCTATCGCATCCACCTGCTGCAATGCCGCACGTTCCAGGTCCGCCGCGAACACGGCAGCATGTCCCCCATGGTCGAAGCCAAACGTTCCACCCTCCTGGCGGCGCACGGAGCGGTGATCGGGGTCAGTCGCGAGCAGCGTCTCTCTCGCATCGTTTATATCGTCACGGACAAATACGCCGCGCTCTCCGAGCAGGACCGTTATGCGGTCGCGCGCATCATCGGAGACATCAACCGGCTGCACCCGGTGCATGACCGCGGGCTCATGCTGATCGGGCCGGGCCGGTGGGGCACGCACAGCCCTTCCCTGGGGATTCCGGTTTCCTTTTCAGAAATCAGCCGGGCTTCGGTCGTCTGCGAGGTGGTGGCCATGCACGAGCGCTTGATCCCGGACGTCTCCCTTGGCACCCATTTCTTCAATGACCTGGTTGAGCACGACATGCTCTACGTGGCCTATTTCCCGCAAAAAGGCGAGGCGAGCCTGAATGAATCCTGGTTTCGGAACGCGCCGAACCGCCTGCTGGACCTGCTGCCAAGCGCCGCCAAATTCGCGGAAGTCGTCCGCGTGATCGATTGTTCTGAAGAAGCCGCACAGCCGGTCTGGCTGCGCGCGGACACCACCACCCAGGAAGCGCTCGTGTTCACCGCCGGGTGACCGCCCGGCTGGCGACAAAGTCCCTCAAGGTGGTGGTGACCTCAAGGATCGCCCTCATGCCAACGCATAACGATGCACATCCGCCGCGTCAAACGGCACCGGACTGAACTCCATCGCATGACCGCGGCGCAACACCTGGAGCGTATGAGCCACGCTGGTTTCGATGACCGTTAAATCCCCTTCCCGGCAGACCAGCGTTTCCCGTTGCCGGGTATGGATATCTTCGACGGTGAGCACCAGCTCGCCACTGATCACGTAAAGAAACTCCTGCTTGTTGAGGTGGTAATGGTGGCCCCGCGTGGTGCCCGGCACCAGTTCAATGCAGGCAAGATAGTGGATGCCGGGATGGCCGTTAAACACCTGCGCCAATTCCCCCTGGGGCAGCCGCAGGCGTTTACGGAGGTCCGGCTTGACCCCGACCGGGCTTTCAAACACCGGCAGCGATTCCTGCCTGACTTTGCCACTCAAATGCATGATCTCGTTCATAGTTGGTTGCGCGCCTCAAAATGAACCAGGCGGGTCGGAAAAGCCAGCCGGCTTCCACGCTTCCCTGGCTTTCAAATTCGCGCCCTTCACCCCTGAGGCAAGGGGGGTCTGCCGGGGCAAAAACCGTAGATTACCCCATGTAAACCAGGGGTTTAATGAGCCAGAGTTCGCAAGCGGCTGCTCCGTGGCAAAGGCGCGCGGTGTCAACCGTGTGAGGTTTGGAAAAGGAGCCATGAAGAAACCATCCCCTGTCTCGTCCGCGGCGCGTGTCAACCGGTCGGAGCCCAGCATCAACCGCCATAGCGGCACCCATGAAGCAGCGCCAGACCTGGCCTATAAGCGGCTGGCCATCGTAAATGTGAGCTTTTTTGGGGTGCCGGGAGCCGGTGACCGACAATGGGTATTGATTGATGCAGGGGTGACCGGCACCGCCCGGCTCATCACCCGCGCCGCCGCCCAGCGTTTTGGAAATGAATCACGCCCCGCCTGTATTGTGCTCACCCACGGTCATTTTGACCATGTCGGGTCGCTGGAAAAACTCGCCGAATACTGGGACGCTCCCATTTACGCGCACGAACTGGAACTCCCCTTCCTGACCGGCGAAACATCCTATGCCCTGCCAGACCCTTTGGCTGGCGTCGGACTCATGTCCGCCCTGTCACCCATGGTCCCCGGAGAGCCTCTCAATGTAAGCTCCCGGTTGAACAAGCTGCCGGAGGGGGAAGTTCCCGGCATGCCGGGCTGGCGCTGGATTCAAACCCCAGGACATTCGCCCGGCCACGTATCATTTTGGCGGGAGAGTGACCGGACCATCATCGCCGGAGACGCCTTTATCACCACGAACCAGGCCTCCGCCTACTCGGTTGCGGTTCAAAAGCCGAAGCTGCACGGTCCGCCTATGTATTATACGCCGGACTGGGACAGCGCACGGGCTTCGGTGGAAGCTTTGGCCACCCTGGAACCGGAACTGGCAATCACCGGTCACGGCCCGGCGCTGCGCGGCCCCGCACTGCGGGACTCACTCCACCGGCTGGCTCAGGACTTTGACCGGCTGGCTGTTCCGGAACATTGCCAGTGCGCGAAGTCGGCGGGTTAGCGCATCGCTCACCGCGGGTCTCGTGGTTTTCGCCCGCCATGGGTCCGCCCTGCCCCACCGGCCTGAAACGCCGGCTATTTGCCGCGATTCTCCAACGCCCGGTGCAACGCATCCTTTACCGCGTCCAGGCGGGCGGGCAACTCAATGGGCTGGTTGGCGTGATGGCACGGAAAATCCAGTTCGCGCTGGTGATATTTCACCTTCATCTCCACGAATTTCAAACCGTGGGCGGTTGAGATCACCACCACTTTCTCCGATTTATCAATCTTCCCGGCTTTGAGCAACTTCAGCATGGCCGCCAGGGCCACGCCGGTATGCGGACAGTTAAACATGCCCGTGAGGTCACCCAACGCGGCGGCATCAGCCAACTCTTCCTCCGTCGCCTGCTCCACGACTCCGTTGAACTGGCGCAGCGTGCGAACGGCTTTCTCAAAACTGACGGGATTGCCGATTTGAATGGCGCTGGCGAGAGTCTTCTGAGCCTGGATGGGTTCGAAGTTCTCGAAGCCACCCAGATAGGCACGATACAGCGGATTGGCGCGTTCAGCCTGCGCGACCACGATGCGGGGCAACCGGGTGACCAGCCCCAGGTCCTTCATCATGAGCAACCCTTTGCCCAGCGCTGAGACATTGCCCAGATTGCCACCCGGGATAACGATGACATCCGGGCACTCCCAGTCGAATTGCTGAACGATTTCGATGCCTACGGTCTTCTGCCCCTCCACGCGCAGGGAGTTCATGGAATTTGCCAGGTATAAAGTCGGGTCCTTCGTGATCTCCTGCACCAACCGCATGCAACCGTCGAAATCCGTGTCCAGATACAGCACCAGTGAGCCATTGGAAACCGGTTGAATCAACTGGGCCAGGGAAATCTTGCCCCGCGGCAAAAGCACGATGGACTGAATCCCGGCGGCGGCGCAGTAGGTCGCCAGAGCGGCCGAGGTATCTCCGGTGGAGGCGCAGGCCACCGCCTTGATCGGCGCGCCATCGGCGATCATCTGCTTTACCTGGGATACCAGCACCGTCATGCCCAGATCTTTGAAGGAACCACTATGGGTGTTGCCGCAAAGTTTGATCCAGAGATCCTTCAAACCGATCATCTTGCCGAGCCGCTCAGCCCAGAACAGGTTCGTGCCCCCCTCGTAAACCGACACGATGTTCTCGTCCTTGATCTGCGGCAGAATCCATTCCTTCTTGCCCCACACGCCTGAACCATACGGCCACTGCGTGCTTTTATACCGGTCTTCGAACAGTTTTTTCCAAGCTGGGGCCTGAATCCCCGCCAGCGCCTGGACGTCGTGCTGCACCTCCAGCAACGAATTACACTGCCGACAGTTGTAAATGATCGAGTTCAGCGGGTAAACCGACCCGCATTGTGCGTTAATGCATTGAAACCAGGCTTTATATGACATGATCAGTTGGCGCGAAACCCGGTGGCTTGCTCTCCAGCCGCCGGCCCGCTCAGGCGTTTAGTATGTCATTCCCCATCCCAGATTCAAGAAAACAGCAAACGCGGCGGCCATTCCGGCCCCGGCCCAGGTGTGAGGAACGAGTTACCCTGCACCCCAGGGCCCAACTCAACGAGTTGATGCTGGGCTGCGGCCGGAGATCGTCCAGGGGGCTGGGGACACCCTGGCCGCCTCACCCGTAGCAGATGCTCCTGCTATTGGCCTATGAGCGACTCGGGAAGGCCGTGCCACTCATGAGTGCCCGTACCTGCCGGGCCTCCTCATGGGCCAGCACCGTGGGCACGCGAACCGGCCGCGTGGTGCGAACCGAATCAATGTTACCGGTTTTTGTATGCAGAACCTCCTGGTACACAAACAATAAGGCATTAAAAGCCTGGTTCTGGGTTGAGACGGGGATGGGGAATGACGGACTCGTAAGCTCCGTGGGGCCGTTACTGCTTTTTCTTGCCACCCCTGGTCCATGACGGCTAGTCTTAAGACATGATCAGGGTAGTGGCAAGCAATTCCGCGTTTGTCGGCCAATACGCACATATGCGGAAATCTTTCCGTCTAAACAAATAGTTATGTCTAGGACAACGAAAAGCCTTCTGGTCGGTGTCCCCGTCATCCTTTTCCTTCTGGCGGTAGCCATTCCGAATTTCATGACGCCTCGCATGACCGTGTCCAGGAATGCCTGCGCCAACAACCTCCGATGGCTTGACGATGCTAAAAGGCAGTGGGCAGTTCAGGGTCACAAGACGACAAACGACACGCCAGCAGAGAGCGACCTGCTGCCCTTCCTCCATCCGGGCGACCAGTTCCCGCGCTGCCCCAGTGGCGGCATCTATACCGTTGGACGGGCCGGCGAGCCGCCAAGATGCTCCGTTAGCGGAGTTGGCCACGCCCGGGCCTCAGATTAGGAGGCGCCGATGATGCGAATAAGACATAACAAGCGTGGTGCAGGCAAGGGCGGGATTCCGTCCCTGTTCTATGCTGGACGCCCTCGGCCCGCCCTGCCTGACCACGGTCGTTATGCCTGAGCCTCGCATGAACAGAATTGCCGGAGTTTTGCTTCTCGGGCTGACCGTCGTCCTCGCGGGCTGCGCCACTCCGGACGTGAAGTATTCCGAATTGCAGCCTCCGACAACGGCGACTGTCGCGGGTGACACCGTCACGGTTCACCTTGGCAGCGACATGATCGCTTCGGCCTGCTGGACGAAGCCCAAGGCAAAGGTCGAGGGCAGCACGGTCTACATTGTCGGGTACCGCGCCCTGGGAGAGCGGAGCCGCGAGTTCGTGCTCCGGCTCCCACCGTCGGCAGGTTCACAGCCGGTTTCCGTTGTGTGGGTCAATCCAGACGGTAGCCGCGTACCGGTTCCGCTTAGGAAGTGATTATGTTTCCCCGTCGGCATAACAAGCGGCCTGGAGTGGACGCGGGATGGCGCGTCCTGTTTGCATTTCTATGCTCTCGGCCCCGCGCCACTCAGGCCGAGCGTTGGGCCTGAACATCGCGTCAATTTATGGGAGCAACAGGATGGAGCTATTTCGTGCCTTACGAGGCAGACATCGCAGCCGCCTTACAGCGATTGCGCGAGGACGTTTTCTCGCGAGGTGATTATGTGTATGGTGATGGCGTCACGGACGAGCAGCGCAAAGCCATCCTTGCAAAGGTGCGCCCGGAGTTGGATCCGTGGATGCAGAAGGTCAGAGAGGAGGCCGCAAAGTTGGAGGAACCGTTCAAGACGCTTTATCTCCAGGGAATGGAGAAAATAAAGGGAGAGATTATGGGCGGTGGTTCATCATCCCGAAAGCCCAAACGGAAACCGGCGGCGATAAAGCAGTTATTGGAATTGCAGGCGGAGAGCGGGACGCATTCGATTTTGGATATTGTCAGCATTTCACAGGAGCCTGAGTTTGGCACGATCAGTCCTTTTCCACGCACTAGGCTTGTCGAGTTCCTTGGTTCCGAGACCCCGAGTCACGCAGAGATCGAAGAGGCGCATGATTCTGGTTCCTTGGAGGAGTTTCTGTCAGAGCGATGGCAGGGCATTTATGTCGTCGCCTACCGTGACGGTCTTCCATCCGAGATATTTTTCGCCGGATGCTCTGGGGATTGACCATGAAACCATGGCCCAACAAACCAGATGCAGTGAACCCCGCGATTGCGTCGCGGTTTCAGGTCGTGAGTCATTGGCGCGGGGTCACTGATCTGGAACGTTCGGCAACACGACGCCTATGAAACACCTCAAGAAATTTGTCGTTCCACTCCTGTTTTGCTGGGCGGTTCAGCTGTCAGCGGTGGCGCAGGGAACCATGCAGTTCAGCATAGATTTCGGTAACCCGCTTACAATCCCACGTACGCCGCGCGGCAGCGCGGCACTGTCCGGAGATTATTTTATGGTCCGGTTGTTTGTCGGCTACGGGCCTGCAACCTCGGTTCTCATCACGGAAAGGGAGG
>JBBQYD010000250.1:0-7807 GCA_038209025.1 Verrucomicrobiota bacterium
ACCCAGAACCAGGCTTTTAATGCCTTATTGTTTGTGTAACAGGAGGTTCTGCATACAAAAATCGGTAACATTGATTCGGTTCGCTCCACGCGGCCGGTTCGCGTGCCCACGGTGCTGGCCCATGAGGAGGCCCGGCAGGTACTGGCACTCATGAGTGGCACGGCCTTCCCGAGTCGCTCATAGCCCGATGGCAGGAGCAGTCCTTTGGCAAATGGCCCGATCCAGAAGAAGCGGATCGACAATGCCGTGGTGCGCCCAAGGGGGGGGAATGCCCAAATTTTGGCGTGTCTTGCCGGGACGAGTCCTGATACGTTTAACGATGTGCGCCCACTCTCTGTCAGCTTGAGAACCTTTTCCCGCGAGCGTTCATCAAGATTCGGTCTCCTCGGCCACTGCACCGGTTTGCTGTTGTGGTTGTGCCTGGCCCGGCCGTCTCAGGCGTGGGCGACGGCGTATGTCAGCAATCAAAGCGGCAACTGGGACACCCCGGCGGTTTGGACGCCCAATGGCACGCCGACCACCAATGATACGGCGACCATTCTCAGCCCCCACACCGTGACGGTGGCGACGAGTGGCGCCACGGCGAAGTCCTTGACCATCAATTCGGGCGGCACGCTTTACCTGGGCAGCGGCACCACTCCGCGCTCGATTGCCCTCAGCGGCAGCCTGGCCAACCATGGCAAGATCAGCGGCATTACCGGTGGCGGTGCCAATGGCATGGTGTTCAGCGCCAACGGTTCCTGGACGGGCAAAGGTGATTTGTCGGCCGGGAAGGTTGGTTTTACGGTCAACCCCGGCGTGACGCTCGATGCGTCCGGGTTGAGTTCCGCCATCAAATTCCGCGCCACCGGCACGATTAACAACACGGTCAATGGAACGTTGATTGCCGGCACGCAAGTGATTGACGGCAATGGCGACCCCCTTTGCAGTTTCATTCTGGGGGCGAACGGCACCTTCATCACCGCGAACCCCAATGGCATCATCAAAGCCGCGGTGGGCGCACTGAACATCGCCGGCACGGTGACGCTGCCCGCAACCGCCAACTACGTCTTCAATGGCACCGCCGCCCAGGTCACCGACGGCCTGCCCGAAACCGTGAACACCCTGGCCATCGCCAACGCCGCCGGCGTCACGCTGAGTGAGAGCGTGCTGGTCAACGGTGCGTTCACGCTGGCGGCCGGCAAACTCGTTACCGGCCTCAACACGTTGAGCCTCGGAGCGGGCGCCAGTGTGTCGGGAGCCGGCAGCACCCGTTATGTGGCCGGCACGGTGAACCGCTCCTTCACCAACGGCAGCGCCCAGGCGTTCACCTTTCCGATTGGCGATGACTCGTTTTACACGCCGCTGGCCTTGTCAAACTTGACGGTGACGACCACCGGCAGCCTGGCGGTCTTTACCACTGCGGCGGAAAACCTTCATATCTGGACTTCCACCATCAACCCGTTCCAGAGCGCGAACCGTTACTGGACGGCGTCGGCGGCGGGTGGATTGACCATCTCGACCTGTGCGGTGACGGCGAACTTTGTCGCGGGCGACGTGGATGCCGGAGCCAGCCCGGAGAATTTTGTGATGGAAGCATTCGACGGCAGCTCCTGGTGGCCGCTCGCCAGCGGCGCCCGCACCAGCACGAACGCCACGGCGACCGGAGTGAATGTTTTTGGTGAGTTTGCACTCGGTGAATTTGGGGCTTCGCCGGCCACGCAAATCCGCGTGGAAACCGCCGCCGATGGCAGCGGCACGGTGGTTCCCGCGCAGACCCTCACCGCCGGCCATAGTCTCACGGCGTATGCCATCGCCCGCCAGGCCGACAACACGTTTGTCGCCAACATTCCGGCGGCCTGGTCATTGCCAGCCCCGACCGGCGGAGTGGACAGTGGCGATCTGGTTCCTGCCGCCGACAGCAAGAGCGCGGCCTTCACCGGTCATCTCGCGGGCACCGCAACCCTGCGCGCCGCCGCGGGAGCACTGGCCAGCACGGATTCCGCCACGGTGACGGTGCAGGCGTCGGGAGTGGCCACGCAGGTGCGCGTTGAAACGGCGGCGGATGGCAGCGGCATGGTGGTGCCGGCACAGAGCATTTATGCGGGCGGTTCGCTCCCCGTCTTTGCGGTGGCCCGGGACGCGGGCGGGAACTTTGTGGCCAGCGTGGCGGCAGATTCCTGGACGGTGGTCAATCATACCGGGTTGCAGAACAGCAACCTGTCACCAAACAGTGGGCCAGGTTCCACCTTCACGGCGTCCAGCAGCGGCACCGGGCAAATCAGCGCGAATATCAGCGGTTTGGCTCCGGTCGTTTCTGGCGTCATCACGGTTCCGCGGGCTTACAACGCCAGCGTGACGAACTATGACGTCTATCTCGTCGGCGGGCAGTCGAATGCGGACGGGCGCGGGGCCACGGGCGAGTTGACGAACGGGCTGGCGGCGTGGCAATTGCCGCAGCCGGATGTGCGGATTTATTACGCCAACCCGCTGAATCTAAATCCCACCAACCCCACCTACAACAGCGGCTGGCAGACCATGGCTCCCGGTTTCAGCGCCGCACCCGGCTTTAGTGGCGCGTTGCCTTCCCGCACCTTCGGACCGGAACTGGCCTTTGCGCGCACCGTGGCGGATGCCAACCCGAACCGCCGCGTGGCCATCATCAAAGTCACCCAGGGCGGAACCAGCCTGACGCATGATTGGAATCCCACGACCGGTTATCTGTATGTGACTTTTACGAACATGTCGCGGGTGGCGCTCCAGGCGCTCACCGAGGAGGGCGCGCGCTACACGCTGCGGGGCATGATCTGGCATCAGGGCGAAAGCGACGGGTCGCTTTCCACGGCTGCGTATCAGGCGGAGTTAACGGCCTTCATCGCGGCCGTGCGCCGCGACCTGGGGGTGACCAACCTGCCCTTTGTCGTCGGCGAATTGGCGACCAACCGGAGCGCAACCGTGCGCCAGGCGCAACGCAATGTCGCCCAGGTCGTGCCCTATGCCGGGTTCGCCTCCTCATCGAACCTGCCCACCTTGTTGAGCACGGATCCGCATTTCACCGCCGCCAGCCAGTTGATCATGGGGCAGCGGATGGCCGCCGCCCTGGAAACGCCGGTGCCGGCGCTGACCGGCATGGCGCACACGGGCACCCATCTGACGTTCACCGCCTCGGGCCTGGGTCAATCCTACTGCTGGCTGCGGACCACGACGAATCTCGCGCAACCGTTCACGGATTGGACGGTGGCGGCCACCAATTTTTTTGATGCGCAGGGGCGGGCGAGTTTCAACCAACCGATCGTTTTCACGATGCCGGGGAAATTTTTCTGGCTCGACCCGCAATGAACCGGCACCATGCCACCCATGCTTTCACCCCGATCCCGGCCCTAAACAAGCAACAATGAAAAGGTAATCCATGAAAATAAAATTGAACCAACCGTTCATGCTGTCCTCCCACCTCGCCGTCCTGCTGGCGGTGATTTCTCTGGCGCTGGCCGCCAGTGCCCGGGCAACGGACTATGTGAGCGCGAGCAGCGGCAACTGGTCCACCACCACGGTCTGGGAGCCCAACGGGACCCCGGGTGCTGGCGACTCGGTGGTGATTCAAAGCGGCCATCTCGTCACCAATAACTCAGCGGGATTGACGATCGGTTCAGTGGTGATTGATGCGGGCGGCAAGTTCTCTGTCGGGGCCGGGACGACGGTAGATTCGATGTTGAACAACGGAACTTTGAGCGTGGGCAACAACACCTCGCCCCGCATCCTGGGCTTCACTGGGAACTTCACCAATAACGGGACCATCAACACCGCCAGCACCGGTCCCAATCATAGCCTCCAATTCTCCGGCGCTAACAGCACCTGGCTGGGGTCAGGCGATATCTCGGGCGTCAAAGCCACTGTCACCGTCATGTTTGGCGCCTCCCTGGACATTTCCAGGTTGACCAGTCCTTTGAAATTCAAGAGCGCGGGCACCGTTGGAATCACCGTCAATGGCACCTTGATTGCCGGAACCCAGGTCATCAGTGGGAACGGAAATGCCACCAGCTTCTACCGGCAAAACTCCGGGGCCACGCTGGTAACCGCCAACCCCAACGGCATCTACAGCGGCACCTCCGGCACGCTAAACATTGCCGCCCCGCCCGTTTTTGATCCCGCCGCCAACTTCGTCTTCAATGGCACCGAGGCACAACTTACGGCTGGTCTGCCCGGCACCGCCTACAATTTGACAATCACCAACGCGGCAGGTGTCACCTTGAGCGCCGCCATCACGGTCAACGGCCTGCTGGCGCTGGACAGCGGAGTGCTGACCACGACCAGCGGCGCCACGCCGACCGCCACCGCCGTAGCCGCCCTGAACGGCGCGTATGTGAGCGGGCCGCTGGCGCTGGTTTATTACAGTCCGGCCGCCCAAACCTTTCCCGTCGGCAAGGGTGGCAACCAGCGTCCGGTAACGTTGAATTATACCGCCATGAACAGCAGCAGCACGGTGACGGTGGAACAATTTGAATCGGCCATGGGCGGCACCGCCCCGGCCGGAACGACGCCTTTTGGCAGCCGTTACTGGACGGTCAGCCAAAACGGCGGCGGCATGACTTACGACCTCACCCTGAATGGCACCGGCTTCACCCCCACGGCGGCGGCGGTGATCCTCGAGCAAGGCGCGCCGGACACGAGTTATAGCACGACCTTTTCCTCACCAAATTACACCGCGACGGGCTTGGCCACGTTCGGCAATTTCACGCTCGGAAACTATGCGCCGGGGGCCAATCAACTGGTGTTCACCACCGGTTCGCAAACGCTGACGGCGGGGGTGGCCTCGGGAACGATCACGGTGCAATTGCGGAATCCGGGTGGCTCACCCCTCACGACCACGAGCAACCTGACAGTGGCGTTGAGCACCACCTCCGGCGGCGGAGTCTTTCGCGACACTGGCGATACGGCAACCATTACCAGCGTCACCATTCTGGCTGGCAACCATAGTGCGAGTTTTAAGTATAAAGACACCTCCGCTCCGGCCACGCCGACCGTCACAGCCTCGACCACGGGAGAGATCACTCCGGCGATGCAGTTGGAAACCATCAATGTCGCGTCCGCCAGCAAATTGATTTTTACCACCCAACCGGTCAACGGCAACTTCAATTACCCGCTGGCCACCGTCGTGGTCCAGGTGGAGGATCAATATGGCAACCTGGTGCCGCAAAGTGCCACGGCGATCACACTGACCTTGAACAATGGCGGTTCAGCCGCGTTGACCGGCACCAATCCAATGGCCACCGACGCCACCGGTGCAGCGGTTTTCAGTGATCTGACCGTCGCCACCGCCACCCCCCGGTTGGGCTTGAACCTGACGGCGGCGAGTCCCGGTTTGACCTCAGCCCTCAGCAGCACCTTCGACATCACCTCGAGAATCATCGTTAAGGCGAGGAACAGCACCGTGATGTCTCTGGGCGGCGGCTGGGTGGGAGATGTGGTTCCGGGAACCAATGATACGGCACAGTTTGACAATGTCACCGTTGGCTCGAGCGTTTCCACCTATACCGCCGACATCGGTGGTGATGCCAGTTGGTTTGGGATCAAGGTGGAGGGCTGGACCGCCGTTTACAGTTATATAGTCACGGACAACACCGGCGGGTATGCCGTCACGCTTGGCGCCGCCGGCTTGGTGGGCGCCAATCTGACGCGCAGCATCACCTTCAGCAATGCCTTTGCCCTGGGCGCGGACCAGAGTTGGATCTGGGGTGACCCAAGCAGCACGAATAGCAGCCTGAATCTCAGCGGTAATATCAATAACGCCGGGCATCAACTGACCATCAACGCGACCCAACCGGTGAACATCAATGCCGATTTGAGCGGTGCGGGAAGCCTCACCAAGGCGGGACCGGGAACGCTCAACCTGAGAGGTTCCGCCTCTTATACCGGCGAAACCGTGGTCAGCAACGGCGTCTTAATGGTATCAGGCACCCTGAACGGCAGCAGCAAGGTCACCGTGGCGGGCGGCACGCTCGGCGGCAGCGGCATCATTTCAGGACCGGTAACGGTGAACGCCCAGGCGAGCCTGGCCCCCGGCACGGCAGCCATTGGCGCCCTCACCGTCAACCAGGACCTGACTTTGAACGGCAACACCCTCATGGAGTTTTCCAATTCGGCGGCGGATCAGGTGGCTGTCATTGGCAATCTCAAGCTCGGCGGGACCCTGACGGTTATAACCAATGGGGTGCTCACCGGCGGTGAATCATTCCAGTTGTTTTTCGCCACGAGCTACTCCGGCGATTTCACGACTTACAACCTGCCCGCGTTGCCGGCTCCCCTGGGTTGGGACACGAGCCAGTTGCGGACTACCGGTTTCCTTTCGGTCATCAGCGTGGTGGCTCCGGTCAACCCCATCCCGTTGGCCGTGGCGCAGGCGGGCAATCTCCTGACCTTCTCCTGGACCAATGCCGCCTTCAAACTCCAGTCGCAGACCAACGCGCTCTCGGTCGGGCTCCGGAGCAATTGGTTTGACTATCCCGGCGGGGCCAGCAGCCCGGTGAATGTGACCATGGACCCGGCTACCCCTTCGGTGTTCTTCCGCTTGGTGGCGCCGTAAGACGCTTGCCGGATCAACCGGGGCCGCGCATGTCCGCAGGGCATTCGCGGCCCGCGGTTTAGGTGATCGGGTCCGGCGGGATCGCTCTCCGGCACGTTACGGCCGCGGCTTGGATACATCGAACCCTCCGCGCTCGAACTGAGCGATCCACCAGCCCGGATTATCACTGCTTGTGCTCACCACCCTCGCAGGTTAGGCGTGGTTTTCGGCTGCGAAGTTTTGTCGAACCAGGCGCTACCGGCTCACCGGTTTCAGCTTCAAATTGCGGAACTCGATGCGGTAGCCTTCCCCCTCCAGGCCGGGGTAACCCTTCGCCTGGCCACACTCTTCAAATTGACAGGTGACCGCGCCGTTGACCCAGATCGTCAACACCTTGCCCACGGCGGTCATCTCCAACGTGTTCCATTCGCCGGCTGGTTTTACACGTCCGTTCGCCACCTGCTTCCCCAGGTTGAACCGCTTCTTTGGGTTCTCCCCTCCGGGCGTCTCGCCGAACAGGAAGCCCCCGCTGGCGTCCCCCAGTTGCGCCTGATGCCAGATCGCCCCGTCCTTGGAATTGCGGACGTAAGCACCGCTGTTGTAGCCCGTCTTGCCCGCGATCTTGGTGTAGCAGAACTCCACATGAAAAACCGAGTCGCCGACTTCCTTGTCGAACAGCAGCATATCATGTCCGCCATCTCCATCGCAGATCAAAACCTTCTTCTCGGCGTCCACGTGCCACTGTTCCCGTCCCAGTTGACCGGTGGGCGGCACGGGCACGCGATACCAGCCTTTGAGATCAGCCGGTGGCAGAATATCCACCCAGCCTTCCGGCTCGCTTTCCAGCCTGCTCCGCGATTCCGCTCCCTGGACCTGGGCGCCGCACAGAAGACTGGCGGTTACCACAAAGGCGGCGGCGATGGTTGGGAGGGGCTTGCGCCATTGATTAAGCATGGCTGAGGCTACCGAGACGGCTCCCCGAGAGCAAGCCATGCGGGTCGGCCCGCCTGCGCTGCCCGCATCCGAACCGGATAAGCGATTCGGAGAGCGAGCCCGACGAGCGGAGTCGTCCACCGGGTTGCCCACTCCGCCACGGGCAGAGTGGCTGACGTTACGCCGGCGGATGGAGCTGACATCGTTGGTTGGGGGTTGAGCGATCCACGAGCCTTCTCCGTTCCGCTTAAGTTCCTTTCCATCGGCGTGTTTTGTCTTATAATGAGGGGAATGGGAGGGCGGCGAATAAAGCGCGCGCCAACCCGTCTAAAGAAG
>JBBQYD010000251.1:0-7730 GCA_038209025.1 Verrucomicrobiota bacterium
GGGGCATGGAGCACCAGCATTTTCATCCGGATATCCACGGGCACTTCCCGGCTGGTCAGTTTGGAAACGATCACCATCAGGCCGATGGCCACCGGCACGGCCCAAATGGCCGGTTGCTCGCAGAAAATGCGCAGCAGCGGATGGGCGGCCCAGAAGGCTCCCAGGTCGATCCATTTCAAATCACTGAAACTGGAAAGCGAGATGGCCAGCACCGCCAGGCAGCCGCCCGCCAGCATCCCGGCAGCCGCGCCCTTCATGGTCATTCCCCGCCACCAGGTGCTCATGAACAGCAGCGGAAAATAGCTTGCCGCCGCAATCGCAAAGGCCTGTCCCACCATGTAATTGATCTGTAGCGGCTCGACTTGCATGCCTCCCAGCATGGCGCCCGCACCGAGCATGACTGCGCACCAGCGGAACATCCGCATCCGCTGGTGGGGCGTGGATTGCGGACGCCACATGCGTCCATAAACATCGTGAGCCAGCGCCCCGGTCATCGAAACCAGCAATCCGCTGAAGGTGCTCATAAACGCGGCAAAGGCTCCCGCACAAGTAATCCCGCTTAGAATGGAGCCCCAGGGCGCATACCGCTCGTTCAGGATTCGCGGCAGTTCCAGCACAATCTTGTCGGTCCCTTTCGCCCCAGCCGCAGCGTAGAGTTCAGGCATCAGGTTGCGCCCCATCGCGCCGAACACCGGCGGAAAAACATAGAAGATTCCAATGAGAATCATCACCCACATGGTGGTGCGTTTCGCGGCCACGCCATCCGGGTTGGTGTAGAATCGGACCAGGATGTGAGGCAAACCTGCCGTCCCGCAAACCAGCGCAATGATCAACGAGTAGGTGTATAGCATCGAATACAGGCGCGTCTGGCCGGCCGGGAGGTTCGCCGCCTTCGCCGCCTTGGTGGTCAATGGACCGAACGGAGAAATCCAGGCGGCATCCGTCGGCGCTTTTTCCGGCATCGGCTTGCGCAGAACGACGGCGGAAGATGCGGGCGAGGCCGCGGCGGCCGTCCGCGTGATGGCTGGCTTTGACCCACCGTTCGCGTCCAACTGGGCGCCGTAATGCCCATAAACCGCCATCAGAACGAAAATCGGAACGGAGATGGCAAACATCTTCGCCCAATATTGGAAAGCCTGCACGAGCGTGATGCCTTTCATCCCGCCCAGCGCCACGTTCAAAGTGATCACCGAACCCACCACCACCACCCCCGACCAATAAGGGAGCCCGGGAATAATGTAGGCCAGCGTGGTCCCGGCCCCTTTCATTTGCGGCATCGTGTAGAAGAACCCAATGAACAGCACAAAAATCACAGCAATCTTTCGAAACAGCGGGGAATCATACCGCCCCTCCGCAAAATCGGGAATGGTGTAGGCCCCAAACCGCCGCAACGGCCCCGCGATGAATAACAGCAGAAACAGATACCCGCACGCGTAACACACCGGGTACCACAGGGCGTCGTAACCGGAACTCATGACCATCCCGGCGATGCCCATGAAAGAAGCCGCGCTGAGATATTCGCCCGATATCGCCGAGGCGTTCCACCCGACGCTCACCGAACGGCCCGCCACAAAAAAATCCTGGGCCGTGCGTGATTTGCGGGCGGCGGCGAAGCCCATCCAGATGGTGGCCAGCACGGTAACCACGCTGAAGCCGAGAATATAAGGGTCCACTTGCATAATGCCTTGGGTTCAGCGCCGGGCGGCGGCGGGTGCGGGTCCGGACGGTTTGGGATCCAGCGTCCGAGCCTCACTGGTCTCCAGGTTCTCCAAGGCCAGCGAGCGCCGGATGAAAACCCAGGCAATCACCCAGACCGCCGGGAAAAAACCCACCCCCAGGATCAGCCAGGCGAGCGTAAACCCGAACAGCCGCGTGCTCATCAGGTCCGGCCAAAAGAAGTTTGCCGCCGGCAAGGCCAGCAGCACCACGAGAAACGCCGCGGCGCAGGCCACCGACAACTTGAGCTGCTTGCGCATCAGCGAATGCAAAAACGCCTCGCTATGCATGTCCAGTTTCTCCGGGGGTAACATTGATCTTATTGTTACCATAACTTGCACTGCTTGCAACTGGAGTTATGCGGCCCGGTCGGCCATTCGCCTTTGGGGCTCCCGAAATGAGGTGGCAGGGACGCGGTCCACCGCCGCCCCCGTTTCCGGCGATCTGGCGGCAGCCGCGCAGCCAGGGGGGAGGGGCACCGGAGTGGCGGCCGCTTTTTCCAACGCGGCCGCCCGAGATCACCGTCCGCCCGCGCGGACAATTCGTTCGGATGAGCGGCGCTCCCGCTCTCCCGGCCCGAACTAACTATACCACAACCGTCTGCCCGGGTTTGGCGATGGGATAGCGTCCGCTGGCATCAGGCATGACCGGCGCCTTGTCCCGGGTCAGAGTGTCCAGGCCGGGCGCCAGTTCCAGGTTGGAATTGAGCGCCTGTTCCCACGTGATCTGCTGGCCTGATTCGCAGGCCATCCGGCCCATGATGGCGGTCAGGTTGGATTTGGCGCAGCGCTCCGCCTCGTTATGGGGCTTGTCGTTGCGAATGGCATCAAACAGCAGATCGTGCTCGGTTTGGTAGAAATCGTTGTTCTGGCCCTTGAAACTCCAGATTTGACTGGCCGAAGTCTGGTTGTGGCCCTTAAAAATGCGCGGAATGGGCACCCCCTCCCCTAGCACCGCGCTGCCCGTCGCGCCGTGAACCTGGTCGCCAAAGAAGCTCCAGCATCCATCAATCAGGCGGCCCTGGGCGACCATGCGCGTGCCGTCCTGGAACGAATACTCGGCGGCATAATGATCGAAAAGCTGGTCCGGATCCTCACGCACCTGGCGCCCGCCCATGCCTTGAACCGAGACGGGCCATCCGTCTTTGACCCAGCAGCAGACGTCGATGTTATGAATGAGCCAGTCCACGATGAACGAGCCGTTCAACCAGGTGAAGTTGCTATAGTTCGCAATCTGGTAATCGAGTTCATTCCATTTCGGATCGCGCGTCGTGGTCTTGACCGTGCCATGCACGCGGTAAGCCCAGGCGGTGATGACGTCACCGATGACCCCCGCGTGAATCTGTTTGATGGCCTCTTGCAGGGCGGCGGAGTGCCGCGACATCAGCCCCCCGGCAATCTTCAGGTTCTTCTTGGCGGCTTCCTCTCCGCACTTGAGGATGCGCCGGATGCCTGGGCCGTCCACGGCGAAAGATTTCTCCATGAACACATGCAGGTTCCGGGCGACGGCGTTTTCGACATGCATGGCACGAAACGCCGGCGGGGTGGCGAGCAACACCACGCTGCCTTTATCGAGCGAATCCATGGCTTGCTTGAAGGCGTCCAGGCCGGTGAACTGCCGCTCGGGCGGCACATCGACCTGCTCAGGCCGCTGCTGTTTCAAAATCGCCAGGCTGCTTTGGAGGCGGGTGTCGAAGTAATCGGCCATCGCCCAAAGCTTGGTCGGTCCCCTGGTGGCAAGCGCCTGTGCCGCGGCTCCCGTACCGCGTGAACCGCAGCCGATCAAGGCGATCTTGATGGTATTGTCTTCCGCCGTGTAGCCGGCGCGCGGCAGCGCGGAGACCAACGCCGCCCCCGCCGCGGCTTTGGTGGAAGTGGCCAGGAATTGCCTCCGGGTAAGCGGCGACGGCAGAACGAGAGTATTTGGCTGGTTCATGGATCAGGCTCCTTTCGACGTGGTTTCCATACGATTGATGACTTTCTTCAGGTGGACGATGGAGCGTTCGGCCTGTTCAACCGTGCCGCACTCCACCGAGAGCACAATGTCGCGTCTGGCTTTCTGGCATAAGCGCATGACCCGCTCCCAATCAATGACGCCGTCTCCGCAGGCGCAACCGACCGGGGTGCCGGTGACCTTGCCTCGCTCCGTGGAGGATTGTTCCACCGAGATATCTTTGGCGTGCAGATGGACGAGGCGGTCCATCACTCGTTCCAGCCATTGATAAGGGTCATGCCCGCATAAGTAGCTGTTGCCGGTGTCAAAATTGATGCCGATGGCGGAGCTCTGCACCAGGTGAAAGATGCGGTCCAGGCCATCGGGATGTTTGGAATACTGCTGGTGCGGTTCCAGGCCAATGAGAATGCCGCGTGGTTCGGCCACCCGGGCCGCTTCCGTCAGCGTGTAGCGCATCAGCGTGTGGTCCTCGTCCACCGTGGTCCACGCGGGCTTTGGTCCCTCATCGGTATTGACCACCGGGGCGCCGCACTCGGCCGCGAAACGGATGGCTTGTTTCAGATATTCCACCCCGATCTCGGGTTTGCACAGCGGGGTGTGCGAAGAGAGGCCGGATAGCCTGATGCCGGCGTCGGCGCACGCGCGCTTGATCCGCAAGGGGTCGTCCAGCATGGAAACACTGTGGAAGTAGCCCGCCTCGCTGAGGAGCTCGCGGCCCCAATGAACCATCGGCTCCACATAATCGTATCCCAGTTCCGCCGCTTTCCGCACACCCCATTCAAAGGGTTTATCATGATGCCGGACAAACTCCATGTTGATGCCAATTTTGATCGTGCTCATATGTCAGTTTTGAGGGAACGCCCAGAGACTGTGATTTTTTATCTCCAAAAGGTCAAGTCATGGATACGGATATTGAACCGGGCGTCGGTTTGTGATTCTCTGGGGCCTTAACGAAAGACGCTTATGCTCGTTGTTCATGTTCATGTGCAGGTCAAACCGGAATGCATCGAGGCTTTCATGCAAGCGACTCTGGCCAATGCCCGGGAGAGCTTGAAAGAACCCGGGATTGCCCGGTTCGACTTCATGCAGCTCCAGGATCAGCCCGGAAATTTCGTGCTGGTGGAAGCTTATCGCACACCCGAGGCCCCGGGGACGCACAAGGAAACGCGCCATTACCAGGTCTGGCGCGACACTGTGGCCCCCATGATGGCGGAGCCGCGCCGCAGTGTGAAATACACTAACGTTTATCCGGACGATTCCAATTACTGAACCCGTATGCTTTTTGAATTCGCTACCGCGCAACGCATTGTGTTTGGCCCCGGCACCGCCCGGCAGGTGGGAGTCATGGCCGCGGAGTTGGGCCGGCGGCCGTTGGTGGTTACCGGACGCGATCCCGCCAGGGCTGAACGGGTTTTAGCCGCCCTGCGCGAAAAGGGGATGGTACCGGAGGTTTTCCCGGTGGCGGAGGAACCCTCCGTCGAACTGGTCGTCTCCGGCCTGGCCAGAGCCAGGGAACCCGGCTGCGATATGGTTGTCGCGTGTGGTGGCGGCAGCGCGCTCGACGCCGGCAAGGCCATCGCCGCGATGATGACCAATCCGGGGGACCTGCTGGATTACCTGGAAGTGATCGGGCGCGGCAAGACCCTCAGCCTTGCCCCCGCTCCGTTCATTGCCATCCCCACCACCGCCGGGACCGGCTCGGAGGCCACCCGTAACGCGGTGCTGGCTTCGGCCGAGCACGGGGTGAAGGTGAGTTTGCGAAGCCCTCTGATGCTGCCCCGGGTGGCCCTGGTGGACCCAGAACTGACCTATGGCTTGCCTGCCGCCGCGACTGCCGCCACAGGTTTGGACGCCTTGACTCAACTCCTGGAAGCTTATGTGTGCTCGCGTCCAAATCCCCTGGTGGATGCGCTCTGCCGGGACGGGCTCCGGCGCGCTGGACGCTCCCTGCAAACGGCTTGCCGGGAACCGGACAACGCCGCTGCCCGTGAGGATATGTCCCTGGCCGCGCTGCTGGGTGGAATCGCCCTGGCAAACGCGGGGCTGGGAGCCGTCCATGGGTTTGCCGGCCCGATTGGCGGGATGTTCCCCGCGCCCCATGGCGCCGTTTGCGCGGCCTTGCTCCCGCAGGTGTGCCGCGTAAACATTCGCGCGCTCCGGGAGCGCCAACCCGCGAGCCAGTCCCTGGCGCGGTATGCCGAAATTGCGGTCCTGTTGACCGGCCACCAAAACGCCCCGCCTGAAGCGGGCGTGGAGTATCTGACGGAGTTGGTCGCCGATCTGCGGGTTCCCGGCTTGCGCGCTTACTCCCTGAGCGCCGCTGATGGGCCGCAAGTGGTGGAGAAAGCCAGGCACGCCAGCAGCATGAAAGCCAATCCCATCGTGCTCACAGCCGAGGAATTGACCGAGATTCTCCAGGCGGCAATTTGAACGGAACTCAAAGCAAGGCAAGGCGGCCATCCCCCGGGACCGGGTGCCGCCGCCGCCCCTATGACCCGCAAAGGGTGATCAGTTCGGCCTCACCGAGGACCTTGACGCCTAGTTTTTTGGCTTTTTCGAGCTTTGATCCGGCCTCCTCGCCCGCTACCACGTAATCGGTCTTCTTACTGACGCTCCCCGAAACTTTTCCGCCGCGCGCTTCGATTTTCGCCGCCGCTTCTTCCCGTTTCAAATTGGGCAGCGTGCCAGTGAGCACAAAGGTCTTCCCGGCCAGCGGGCCCTGGGCGGCTTGTGGAGCAAACGCAGCGGACTTGAAATTAACTCCCGACTGGCGCAGGCGGTTGAGCAGTTCGCGGTTTCGCGGATCGCCATGCCACTGCAAAATGCTCTGCGCGATCACCTCGCCCACATCTTCGCAGGCGGTGAGTTGATCGAAGCTCGCGGCCAAGACCTCATCCAGGCCGGGAAAGCCTTTGCCCAACGCTTTGGCAACCCCGGCACCTACGTGCAAAATGCCAAGTCCAAACAGGACGCGCCACATATCCCGGCTCTTGCTGGCTGCCACGCCCGCCAGGAAGTTCTGGGCGGACTTTTCGCCCATGCGTTCGAGGGTGATCAAGGCCGAAAGCCGCAGGGAATAAAGCTCCGCCACGTCCCGGACCAGACCGCTGGCAACGAGTTGCCGGGCCAGGACTTCGCCCCCGCCTTCGATGTCCATGGCCCCCCGCGCGCACCAGTGCTCAATTCGTCCCCGGACCTGGGCCGGACAGTCGGGATTCAGGCAGCGCCACACTGAGCCGGGATCCGTGTCATCGTCACCCGCTGAACGGGAGACCCTGGACCCGCACTCCGGGCAGGTTGCGGGGAATTTGAAGGGCACCTCGACACCGGTGCGCCGGGTGAAGACGACATCGACGACGGCCGGGATGACTTCACCGGCTTTTTCAATGGTAACGGTATCCCCAACGCGAATGTCTTTCTGGCGCAGGTAATCTTCGTTATGCAGGGTGGCACGGGCAATCGTGCTGCCAGCCAGGAACACCGGTTCCAGTTCCGCCACGGGCGTCAGGGCGCCGGTTCGCCCAACCTGGATGGTGATGGACTTGAGCAAGGTCTGAGCCTGCTCGGCGGCATATTTGTAGGCGATGGCCCACCGCGGCGCTTTGGACGTGAACCCGGCCCGTTCACGCTGTTCAAAGGAGTTCAGTTTGATCACGGCTCCATCCGTCTCATAACCAAAGTCCCGCCGCGCCCGGTCCAAGTCGTTGATCGCCGCCACCAGTTCGTCCGCCGTCCGGCACATCCACGTCTTTTCGGGGGTCCTGAATCCCAGGGCCTGCAACCATTCCAACATTTGCGCGTGAGTTTCCGGGCTGCGCGAAACGCCGCTCACGCGCCCCAGGCCGTAAAGAACCATATCCAGCGGACGCCTGGCCACGATCCGGGGATCGAGTTGTTTGAGCGAGCCGGCCGCGGCATTCCTGGGGTTGGTAAACAGGTCTTCCCCGGCAGCCTTGCGCTCGGCGTTGATCCGGTCGAATCCTTGCTTGCCGAGGTAAACCTCGCCGCGGGCCTCCAAGAGCTCCGGCGTGGCATTATCCGCCCCCCGCACCGGGTGCAGC
>JBBQYD010000252.1:0-7712 GCA_038209025.1 Verrucomicrobiota bacterium
GGTGGTTTTGACGCGCGCCTCCAGCGTGCCCGTGCCCATGACTTCCGCGACGATCGCACCCGCCATGGCCTGGTGGGCGATCACGGGGACCGGCGCGAATTTCACGCGGTAGATGACAAACGCAATGACGGCGGCCAGCAACAGCCACTGGGCGGATTTGCGCAGCACCGTGATGATGTGAGGGGGAGGAGTTTTCATTTTACAGGGTGAGCGGTCGGGAATTCTAAGGAGCGCTATAGATTAACCAGACGCCTCCGAGGATCACCAGCGCGCCACAGACGTATTTGACGATGGCCAGGCCTTTGGATTGCTCGTTCCAATTCAGGAAACGTTGCACAAGTTCCGTGGAGGTGCCAGCGGCGACAATGACCGAGCAATGACCCAGGCCGTAGGCCAGCAAGAGCAGCGCGCCATAGAGGAAGTTGGTGGCCGCGAGCTTGAAAGTGACGCCGAGCATCGGGGCCATATAGGCGAAGGTGCACGGGCCCAGGGCGACGCCGAACACCAGTCCAAGGATGAAGGCGGCGAGGAAACCCTTGCGTTTAAGGCCCACCGGCCCGGCTCCGGAAAACGACAGCGGAATCACACCCACCAAATGCAGCCCCACCACGAAAAAGATGAGCGCGACGAAGTAATTCCCGTAACGGCCCACGTCGCCCATCATGCGCCCCGCCGCCGCGGTGAGGGCGCCGAGGGCCGCGATGGTGATGAGAATGCCCACGGCAAAGAGGGTCGAGGTCCAGAATGCCCGGCGGGCGGTGACCGGGCCTTGCTCGCTAATGAAGCCGACAATCAGCGGAATGCTCGCCAGATGACACGGGCTGAGAATGATGCTCAAGATGCCCCAGACAAAGGAGGCGGCGAGGGCAATCAACGGCGCGCCTTCAACCGCATGACTCAGGTTCGTAAACAGTTGTTCCATAAATCAAAAAAGGTTCGTGACCGCCGCTGGGTCGGTATTGCTGGCCGCTCCGTTCGTGCCAGCAGTTGACAGCCTCCCATTCGGCCCGGATAGAAACGGACAACACGCCCCGCGATTTCCGCTCGCAGAGGACGGACGTGAAGGCTGGTTCAGCGCGGTCAGCACCAGCACCGCAATCAACAGGGTGCCCGCCAGGACGAATTGCGGGCGACGCTTCATGCGTTGAGTCTTTGCACGGCGTGGCTCACCACCGTTTGGATATGCTCCGGCGTCGCCGCGCTGCTTCCCTTGTTCAGGCCCAACTCTGGGAGGATAAAGTGCTCGAACCGAGTAAAGCCCGCTTGCTCCAGACTGTGTTTGCCACACGCAGTAGCGCAGCCGTCAATCACCAGGATCTTCCGCGCGGATGCCACCGTGGCCAGGATGCCTGGCACACGCCCGCCGACCCCGGCGAGACAATACATTTTGCCGTGACCGGCTTGCGTCAATTGCCGGGCGGCGCGATCGGAAATTTCACCCACATCCGCCGCGCCGGAGCAGGCGAAGATCAAGGCAGGCGCAGCCGAACACGCACAGGATTCAGGGGGTTTCATGGTTTGATGGATGGTCCATTGGTTTGCTGGTTTGCGGTTTTGTTGGGTCGGGCTAATTGCACTCGCCGAGCTTGCAGGCTTTGGCGATTTGTTGCGGAGTCAGTTTCATTTTGTCAGCAAGCGCCTGCGCGATGGTGATCTGGCGACCCGTCATCGCCGGACGCGCCTCCAACCACTTTTGCAAATTGGCCTCGCTGACAAAGAAACCTTGTTTGAAGCATCCGGCGGAAACCCATTTGCCATCCGCACTCTTGTTCTGGCCGAACCACGCAATGGCTGTGGTGGGTTCGAGCGCCGCAACCTGGCCGGCGAGCGTCTTCACGCGGATGAGTTCGCCGGTCAATCCGTCCTTCGCTTCGACTTCGATGTCCTGCTGGAGTCGCGCCGCCACGCCCAGCGAACAATGCGTGCAACAGCCGTAGCCGTGCGTTGTGCCGAACTTCACGGCGCACGCGTCCTCGGGATAAACGGCGCGATCACAGAACGCACAGCGCGTGGCGAGTTCCTTGGAGCGGAGCACGTCCCACGTCAGCAGATTGCCGGGACTGGTTTGTTGTTCTTTGGCGGCAGTGGCTTTACCAGCGAACGACTTCACAGTGGGGCGACCGTTCGCAGCCATGCCGTAGAGATAGGTCGCGCCCATTGCCGGAACGAGGTTGCCGCTCGCCCAATCCGTGACGCTGACTTTCGCATCCTCGGCCCTTGCGTCCGCGCCGACGAGGCTGGAGAAATAAATGAAGTAGCAATGCGGCGAGCACAGCAGGCGCTGCTCCGTCGCTCCCTTAACAACGGTTTTGGTTTTCGCGTCCAGGTCGCCGTCACACATGAAGCACACGGTATCGCGCGAACGCGTGTCCGCAGCGACGGGCGTTTCGCGCACCAGGCCGGCGGAGGGTTTGCCGCCACTGAGGTTCACGCCCAGTTCCTTCCACTTGCCAAGGATGTCTTCCCTGCCGAAGAAGCCGGCGTGACGAAACAACTCCTTGCCGTCCGCGGCGTAGAAGATTTGCGTGGGAATGACCTCAATCCCGTATTGCTTCCCGGCGTCCGGATTCTCCCAAACATCAATGAACTCCACGTTCATCCGGCCCGCATATTCCTTTTTCAGCTCCTCCAGGATGGGAGCCATCAGCTTGCAGGGAATGCACTTGGTCGCGCCCAGATCCACGAGTTTGGGGAGCTTCGCGGTGGGGCCGGGGACGGTCGCGGTCTGAGTGGTGGCGGCGGGTGTTGGGGCGCTGGCCTCGGCGGCCGCGGCCGGCTTGTGGTTTTTCAGCGCGACCGCCGCCACCGCGGCCACGGCGACGGCAAGGACAATGAGGATTTTAATCGGCGTTTTCATGATCGTATGGATGGCGGATTCGCGGGTGTCACGGTTTGATTTTCTGATAAATGGCCGGCCGCCGGGAACGATGCATGTCCGCAACGTGCGGCTCCATTTCCGCGAGCGGTTTTACAGGAATGAGATCCATGTGTGGGAAACGCGCCTGCAACTTCCCGAGCGTTTCCGCGTTGCAATCGTTCACGGCGATCCTGCCCGGCATGGCGTTCGCCCGCTGCCAGCCTGCCAGGAAAATGCGCGGCACCCGTCCGCCGCCGATGAACCCAATGGCTTTGGTTGGCATAGCTCTACCTGTCTTGTTTGCGGTTCACTTCAGGCCAGCAGTTTCTTGAGTTCATCCACCGACGGCACTTTGCCGCTGACCTTGACCTTGCCGTCCACCACGAGCGCGGGCGTCATCATCACACCGAACGACATGATGCGTTGCAGGTCAGTGACCTTTTCGAGTTCGTAGGGGAGGCCAAGCATTTGCGCGGCCTTTTCCGTGGCCATCGCCAGTGCGTTGCACTTGGCGCAGCCGGTGCCGAGGATTTGTAGTTTCATAAAGCATTTGGGTTTGGCGTCATGACATGATCCAGTTGAACAGGTAGCCGACCAGCATGATGCCCAGCGCCACCACGCCAAAGAAGGTCGCGATGAGCCGCGGTTTGAGAACTTTTCGCAGGATGATCGCTTCGGGCAGCGAGAGCGCGATAACGGACATCATAAACGCCAGCACCGTGCCCAGCGCTGCGCCTTTGCCCAGCAGCGCCTGCACAATGGGGATGATGCCTGCGGCGTTGGAATACATCGGCACACCGATTACCACCGCCAGCGGCACGGACCACCACGCCCCTTTGCCCATGATGGAGGCCATGAAGTTTTCCGGCACATATCCGTGAATGCCCGCGCCCACGCCGATGCCGATCAACACATAGAGCCACACCCGCCCCACAATGTCCTTCACTGCCTCCCAGCCCAGGCGGATGCGCGCCGGCCAGTCGTGTGCTTCTTCCTCAACTCCACTGCCGGTTTGGGTCTTGAAGACCCACTCCTCGACGTGCCTCTCCATCTTCAAGCGACCGATGACCCAGCCGGAGACAATGGCGATGATGAGGCCGGTGCTGAGATAAAGGGCTGCCACCTTCCAGCCGAACAACCCGAACAACAGCACCAGCGCCACTTCGTTCACCATGGGTGCGGACACCAGAAATGAAAACGTGACACCCAGCGGAACGCCTGTCGTGACGAAGCCAATAAACAATGGAACTGCCGAGCAGGAACAAAATGGCGTCACAATGCCGAGCAACGCCGCCAGCACGTTACCGGTCGTTTCCCGTTTGCCGGAAAGAATCCGCCGTGTCCGTTCCGGCGTGAAAAACGACCGCACTATGCCGACTCCGAATACTACCAGCGTGAGCAGCATCAAAACCTTCGGTGATTCAAAGATGAAAAACTCCATCGCCGCACCGAGATGTGATCCTTTCGCCAGCCCGAAGAGCGAATATGTGAACCAAGCCGAGACCGGCGCGAGGTTGCGATACACCAGCCACCAGATCACCACGCCCGGAACGCCCCACAACAGGTATTTTTGCCACTCCGGCTTGCGGGCAGCGAATGGCCGGGGAACGACCGGTTGGCCTGGGTCCGCCGGTTTCTCCGCCGTGCCAGCCGTTGCGACCTGTCTTTGTGGAAGCGGATTCATACGGTTACTTACCGCCACTTCCGGCCTGCACCGCCTTGATGCACTTGAAGAAGTTCAACACACACGGCACGCGCAGCCGGTAGAACACCTGGGCGCCGCGTTTATCGTCCTCCAGTATGCCGGCGCTCTTGAGCTGGCTCAGATGCCGCGATACGGTCGGCATCTCAACCCCGATCATGTCGGTCAGTTCGCACACGCAGCGTTCGCCACGCGACAATTCATCCACGATGAACAGGCGGGTGGGATGGGCGAGCGCCTTGATGATGCGAGCCTGGGCTTTGTAATGGGCTTGGGCGGATGCGGTCATAATAGCTGATTACATAATTAGCCAAATAGCTAAGCTTGTCAAACGGAATGTTGCTATGTGCCAGGCCGGGCGGATCTGCGGCGGTCCGGTCATCGAAACTCCGGCGGGACTTTACCTCGCCTTCGAACCGGCAACGGCGAGCGGCAGAGGGACGAGCTTCCATCTCACGTTCCCGAGTGTCAGGGGCGTTGGTTACATCGTGCAATACCAGGATGCCTTGCACAGCACGGGCGCGTGGCTGCCGCTCGTGACGAATGCCGGCACCGGTGGGGTGATCACGAAGAACTTGCCGGTGAGCGCTGGACCGCCGGCGCGGTTCTATCGCATCCTGGTGCCCTGAACCAAGCGGCTGCCTGACAACTCAACCGGGGGAGGGCGAGCGTCCTCCCCAATGGCCACCTGTCCCCCAGGCTCCAAGCCCAGCAACGACCGAACTCATCGCCCACGTCAAGGAAGGCGTTGTGGTTTAGCTGTCACCATGGAAGCGCGCGGCTGCGATTCCACACGCTCAATTGCAAGCGGTTAGCCCGGCTGGGGAGATGGCGGATCTCATGCTGTCACCTGTCTCTTCGCCTTTTGGGTTTCACCATCCAGCATGGCGCGAATTTTCTGCGCCATGGCGCGAGGCGTAAACGGTTTTTGCAGAAGCTCCACCCCGGGATCCAACACTCCTTGATGGGCGATGGCGCCTTCTGTGTAGGCGGAAGTGAACAGAATCATGGTGTCTGAAAACATTGCGCGGACGCGGTCGGCCAACTCTTTGCCGCTCATGTGCGGCATCACCACGTCGGTGAACAGCAGGTCAATGGGTCCGGTGGCCGGTTGCCGGGCCAGGGCCAAAGCCTCCAGGCCGTTGCCGGCCGCCAACACGGAATAGCCAAGCCTGCCCAATAACCCGGAAACCATTTCACGCAACGCGGGATCATCTTCGACCACCAGAATGGTCTCCGTTCCACGTGGCAAACCGGGTGAGCCGGGGGGCGGGGTGGACACTTTTGTCAACGATTCAACCTGTGGCAGATAAATCTTGAAGGTCGCCCCTCGCCCGGTCTCGCTATACACGGCGATATGGCCGCCACTTTGCTTGATGATGCCGTAACAGGTGGACAAACCCAGCCCGGTTCCTTTGCCCACATCTTTGGTCGTGAAGAATGGTTCGAACACGCGGGCTTTCACTTCCTCGCTGAGGCCTGGGCCAGTGTCGGTGATGGCGAGCATGACATAGTCGCCCGCTTTCAATCCCGAAAAACGGCGGACGTACTCGTGATCCAGGGTGGCATTTGACGTTTCGAGGGTCAGCTTGCCGGCTTTAGGCATGGCATCGGCGGCATTCATCACGATGTTTATGATCACCTGCCCGATTTGCCCGGCGTCAGCCCGCACGAGCTTGAGGTCCGCCGCGGGAATGAAGCGGACGTCGGTGTTGGCGCCGAGGAGATGCCGGATCATGCCGTCCATGCCTGAGACGACGGCATTCAATTCGAGATTCTCAGGCCGAAGCAATTGCCGGCGGCCATAGGCCAGGAGTTGGCGGGTCAGGGTGGCGGCGCGGCCGGCGGCCAGGTTGATCTCGGTCGCGCTTTTGGCCAGGGGACTCAGGGCGGGAAGGTCGTCGAGCAGTAATTCAGAATGGCCGATGATGACCGCCATGATATTGTTGAACTCATGCGCGATGCCGCCGGCCAGCTTGCCGACGGTTTCCATTTTCTGAGATTGGACTAACTGGGTTTCGAGCCGCCGGCTCTGGGTGATGTCTTCGCCAAGGCTGGCGGTGCCGATGACTTCGCCAGCGGCGGAGCGCAGGACGGAATTGTTCCATCGGAGGAGCCGCCGCGCGCCTGAGCGCGTAACGATTTCATTCTCGTGATGCCAGGCGTCCGGCGAGGCGGCGAGCAGTTTCGCGTGCGCGACGCGCGTTTCCTCGATGACGTTGGGCGGCACGAAGATGTCAAACCAGCCGCGGCCAAGCAGTTCTTCGCGCTGCCACCCCGTCAGCCGCAGCAGGAAATCGTTGCAGTAGGTGATGCGCGCGTCACGGTCGAGCATCACTGAAGCCAGTTCCACGTTGCGCAGCATGTCGGCAAAGCGCCGCTCACTCTCCCGCAATTCCTGATGTTGCCGGAATAGTGTGTCGTTGGTCTGGCGCAACTCCCGGGTGCGCTCGGCGACCATGCTTTCCAGCTCCTCCATCTTGCACCGGGCCACGCGGTGCAGCCACCATTTCTCTGTGAGCGCGTGCGCCAGTTGAAACGCCTCGACCGCGTCGAACGGCTTCTTAAGAATGACCATCCGGTCGTTGTTGCCGATTCTCGCCAGCATCTCGTCCCAGGAAGCGTCAGAGTAGGCCGTGCAGAGAACAATCTGGATTTCTGAATCAATCGCCCAAATCTTTTCCGTGGTTTCCACGCCATCCATGCCAGGCGGCATGCGCACGTCCACAAAGGCCATCGCGTATGGCCGCCCTTGTTCAACCGCCTGGGCCACCCGCGACACTCCCTCCTGTCCCTGATAGGCGGAATCCACCTGGAATTGGGTTGGCGGTGGCGCGCTTGCCGGAGTCCCAAACAATGCGGCTTCGCTGGCGTCCATGGCCAAAGCCGCGGTTCTATCCAGGGCAAGAATCTTGCGGAAATCATCATGGATCGCCCGATTGTCATCGATGACCAGGACGCGCCGGTTTTTATCGTTGTTCAAATCATTCATGTGGGGCTCTCCCGGGTGTGGCGCGGCAACTCCAGGGTAAAGGTCGCGCCCTGGTCCGGACCGGCGCTATACGCGGTCAGAGATCCGCCCATTTCCTGCGCCGCCAGCGCACCGCTGTGCAGCCCAAAGCCGTGCCCGCTTTTGCGGGTCGTAAAACCGTG
>JBBQYD010000253.1:0-7698 GCA_038209025.1 Verrucomicrobiota bacterium
ATGAAGAACTCCATGGCGTAGGCATAACCAACGATGCTGCCGGTGGCGAGGGTGACCTTGCACATGATATCGATGTGCCGCATGGTGATGATATCCTGGAGCTTGAAGATGGAGCGCAACGGAATGAGCAGCGTGAGGACCATGCCGAAGCCGGAGAAAATCGCGCCGGCAACGAAGTAGGGGGGGAAGATGGTGGTATGCCATCCGGGTAACTGCGAGACCGCGAAGTCAAGCGAGACGATGGAGTGAACCGACAAGACCAGCGGTGTGGAAAGGCCGGCGAGAAGCAGGTAGGCCTTTTCGTAATTGCTCCAGTGCCGGTTGGAACCCGTCCAACCGAGCGCGAAGAGGCCGTAGAGGAACTGCCGGGCGCGAGTTTTGGAACGGTCACGCATCACGGCCAGGTCGGGGATCAGGCCCATATACCAGAACAGGAGGGAAACAGTAAAATAGGTGGAGACGGCGAATACATCCCACATGAGAGGGGAACGGAACTGCGGCCAGATGGAGTAGGCATTAGGGATCGGGAAGAGCCACCAATCGTACCACATGCGACCCACGTGCAAGGCGGGATAGATGCCGGCGCACATCACAGCGAAAATGGTCATGGCTTCGGCGGCGCGGTTTACGGCGGTGCGCCAGCGCTGGCGCAGCAGGAACAGAATGGCGGATATCAACGTTCCGGCATGGCCGATGCCGATCCACCACACGAAATTGATGATGTCCCAGCCCCACATGACCGGGTGCATGTTGCCCCAGACCCCGACGCCGGTGGAAATCTGGTAGCCGAGCATGAACAGGAGCATCCCCATCAGGGTGGAACTGGGAATAAACAGGACCCACCACCAGAGGGGCGCTTTGCCTTCGGTGAGCGAGGATACCCGATCGGAAATCCAACCGAAATCGCGATAATTACTCACCAGCGGCTCCCGCTGAAGCTCAGCGGGAGGCTCGGGAATGTTGATTGGTGACACGGTGGCAGCCATTAGTGGACTCCTTTCCGGTCAGCCTGGCCATGCGCGGCCTTTTCGCCGTGCGCTCCTCCAGCTTTGAATGGGTCTCCCATCTGCTCCTTGTAGTACTCGAAGGTCAGCGGTGCTTCATGGTAATCCGGCATTTCGGCATTCGGATTACGAACTTTGGCGAGGTAAGTGAGCCGCGGACGCGTGTAAAGGAAGTCGAGGACGGCGTAGTCTCGGTCGAGTTTCTTTAACTGGGACACCTGGCTGTTTGCGTCACTCACATCGCCAAAAACGATGGCTCCGGCGGGACAGGCCTGCGCGCAAGCCGTGGTAAAGGTCTTGTCCGGCACAATGACGTCGGCACTGGCGCCCGCCTTAACCTTTTGGGCGATTTTGGCCTGCTCAATGCGCTGGACGCAGAACGTGCATTTTTCCATCACGCCGCGCATGCGCACGGTGACATCCGGATTCTTGATGAGCTTGATCAGATCAAATTCGTCCTCCGGGCGTTTGGCGAGCGGCCCCATATAGAGCGCATTCAGCGGCCGCTTATTATAATCGAAAAAGTTGAAACGGCGGACCTTGTAGGGGCAGTTATTGGAGCAATAACGGGTGCCAACGCAACGGTTGTAAACCATGAGGTTGAGGCCCTCCTGGTCGTGGACGGTGGCGTTAACCGGGCAGACGCTTTCGCATGGGGCAGCCTCGCAATGCTGGCAAAGCATCGGCTGGGTAACCGCCTGCGGATCGTCAACCCATTCCTCGAACTGCTGTTTGCTTTCATCCAGGTAGGCATCGGTCTTCTTACGCAGCTTGGGGTTGCCAGCGTAATAGCGGTCGATCCGCAACCAGTGCATTTCGCGGCCGCGGGCCACCTGCCCTTTGCCGACGATGGGCACGTTATTCTCGCTTTGGCAGGCGATCATGCAGGAGGAGCAACCGACGCACAAATTGAGGTCGATGGACATGCCCCATTGGTGCAAGCCGGTCTTGGCCAACTGGTCCAAGGGATTCGGGTAGAGGGAACCGCCCCCTTCCGGTTCATGCAACTGCATGCGCTGAGCGAAATCCGGATGCTCGCGGTATTGGCTGAGGTTGGCCTCCCGCACGATGGGGCGGCCCTCCAGCGACCAGTGATCCTGGGTGCAGGCGAGCTTGTAGGTCTTGCCTTTCACCGGTGCGAGGCTCGCGCCGACGGCAAAACTGGTGGACGCGCTGGTGCGCAACGGGTAAACGTTAAACCCGGCCTCGCGGCCCACCCGTCCGGTTTTGGGCCGCCCGTATCCCAATGCCAGGCCGAGGCTGTAATCGGCCATGCCTGGTTGAACCCAAATCGGACCCTCGATCTGTCGATCACCGAGTGTGAGACGCACCACGTCTGAATTCTTGACCCCCAGTTCCACGGCTGTCCGGCGGCTGATCAGCACTGCGTTGTCCCAGGTCATTTTGGTGATCGGATCGGGCATTTCCTGCAGCCAGCCGTTATTGTTGTAGCGGCCATCATCAAGGCTGTAGTCCCGGTGGAACACCACTTCCAAGTGGTCTTTGCCGGGCTTCTCGACCTTGAGTTGGCTGAGGGCCGCGGCTAGCGCGTTGGGCTGCATCCGCACGACCACCGGTTTGGCGGCCGAATTGCCGAGAAATCCGTCGTGCAGGAACCTCTTCCAGGCCTCCTCGAAATCGCCTCCTCCCACCACTTTTCCGAAGGTCTGCCGCACGATGTCATGGGGATTGGAGACTTCGAGGCCGCCGATACGGGCCATGAGTTCGAGATCGGTGAGACCACCGAAAAGCGGGGCGATGAGCGGCTGAATAGGCACGAGGGACCCGTCACTGGTCAGGGCGTCGCCCCAGGATTCGAGGTAATGGGCAGCTGGCAAATGCCAGGTGCAATGGTCGGAGGTTTCGTCCTCGAAGTAACCGAGCCGAACGACCTGCCGGGCTTTGCCGAGGGCCTGGGCGAAATCGAGATCGGCGGGAGCGGTATAGACCGGATTGCCGCCGAGGACGACGAGGTTTTCCACCTGCCCGGCGTTGAGTGCCCGGGTGAGGTCCGCCAGGCTGCCCGCTTTAAGCTCCGCCGTCTCGTGGAGGAGAACGGTTTTGCCGAGGTTGCCGAGCGCCTCGTTCAGCGTGAATGCCAGGAGATGCACGGCCAAAGGTTGCCGATGACCGGCCACTACGAGCGACTTGCCCCGATTTTGGACCAGGTCGCGGGCACAGCCAGCCAGCCACTTTATATCGATGCCGGAGTTGCCGGCCACCCGGAGAAGTTCCTGGGACTGCTCGTGGAGGAGTTCCGCCGCGATCGCTATACCGGCGGCAGCCTGTGCCACGGTTGAGCTTGGCACACGCAACCGGTGATCGGCGCCGATGCCCGTCAGGGTCATCAAACTCTCAACGACATAAAGCCGGTTCAGGCCATCGGCGGGATTCTTGAGCCGGCGGCGCTGGGTAAAGCGCCGAATGTTATTGTGAACGTCTTCCTCGGAACCGATGAAGTCGCAGTCGAGCGACAGAATGACATCAGCCTGGTCGTAGAGAAAATGAGGCTTAACAGATTGGCCGGTGGCAAGCGTGGCCGCACGCTGGGCGGCGCTCATATCTACGGGTTCATCCTCGTACCAGCGAGCCAGGGGGAGTTTCTCGATCAAGGCCTGTCTCAGGCGGTGGCGCGACGGCGAGTTGCCGCTTTCACTGAGGAAGGCGAGCCCCTGCCCTTTTGCGGCAAGGACAGACTTGGACAGCCCCGCCAGAAAATCGAATGCCGCTTCCGGATTGCGGACGTTGCCCTTTTCTTTAAAGGCCATGGCGCGATCCGGATCGTACAAGTTCAGAATGGAGGCTTGGGTGTAGCGATCAGTGCTGCCGTTGCCATCCGGGTGCAGTCCGTTACCCTCGATCTTGATCGGACGCCCCTCATGCGAGCGGACTACGAGGGGAACCGCGCCGCCGCGGGTGGGCATGGCGGTCGCGTAGAACTCGGAGACCCCATGCACATAGTCCTCGGGAGTCTTGCTGAAAGGCAGAATACGCTGCTCCGGACGACGGCAGCCAGTGGCCCCCAGGCCGAGGCCGGCCAGAAGAAACGATGCCGACATGATCTTGACGAAATGCCGCCGGGATACGGGGTCGGCCCATTCGCTGGCGCCGGCGGGAAATTCGCGCTCGACCCATTGGCGAAACTCCGGGGTTTCAGCCAACTGATCCAGGCTCCGCCAGTATTTGCGGCCGAATTCCGGTTCCGGAGAGGAGGGAGGGATGGTTTTCATCGGTGACAGGCGGAACAGGTCTGCAGGGATTCGACCTTCCAATCTTTAACCAGCTTTTCGCCATGCAACTTCTGGAGCCGCGCGGCTTCGATGGGATCGGCGCTCCAGCGCCAGTTTAAATCGGTGATTTTATCCGGGGGCCGAATCCGCGCGGCGGGGTTGCGGTGGCAATCAAGGCAGAAAGTCATGCTGAGGGGTTTGGCCTGGAAGACCTCGTCCATCTTGTTGATCTGTCCGTGGCATTCCACGCAACTGATGCCGCGATTGATATGGACGGAGTGGTTGAAATAGACGTAGTCAGGAACGCGATGAATTTGGACCCAGGGAATAGGTTTGCCGCTCTGGGCGCTTTCGCGAACGAGGGCGAGGCGCGGATCGTCTTTAAGCACCTGGGTGTGGCAATTCATGCAGGTGGAACTGGCAGGGATATTGGAATACCAGGAACGTTCCACATCGTCGTGACAATACCGGCAATCTATTCCCAGTTGGTCCACGTGGGTGGAATGGGCGAAGGCGACCGGTTGGATGGGTTTGTAGCCGACGCGGGCGTAACTGGGCGACATGTAGTACCAAACCCCCGCCACGAGGGCGCTCCCAACGAGCAGCAACCCCGTGATAATCATCAACGGGAGGCGGTTTGTCCACTTGGGGAAGATCGCTGACATCGATTTAGTTGTTTAACGCTTGTGCTTCAGGCCGGTTATTCGGCGACCATTGCAAACTGGATTCTTAGCTACGTCAACCACGGACATAATTGAGCGGGCGTATAATGGAGACTACTAACATAGTCGTCAATTGTTTTTCGCATAACAAAATATGTTCAGCCCTGTTTTTCCATATTAAGACATTTCAATTTTTCGCACAGATTCCGGTAACAGCGCAGATAATTAACGCTCAACAGGTTTGCGCGCAAGTGAAAGTTTGGATGTCAGGGATGCATTTTTGCGTGGCTTATCCTCCTCATGCGGGTGCTCATTCTCTATTCCAAGGCGGAAAACTGGAAAGGCTGGGGCGGGTAATGCATGTCAGCAAATCAAAGGACGGAAGTCGCACTGGCCGGGGAATTCCCCGGCCGTCCGGCTTTGGGATCACATTGCCAGCCGGATTTGGCATGGGGAAGTCTCCAGGTGGCGGCGTTATGCTCGGAGTAAGTTCGACAATAGAAAACCGAGGCAGCCAATACCGATAAGGAGCAGCACGACAGTAAACAAGACATTCAACCGCCGTCCCCAGCTTGGGCACGAGCCAAGCAAGCGACAGGAGAAAGGCTTGCCCCCGCCACCAACGACCCCTCTTTTCATGCCATACACCTTCAGAAGGCCAACCGTGGTAAAAGTCACTCCCACCACCGCGGGAGGCAACCAATCCGGAAACGTGATCATGATACCCGCACAAAAAACCCGGGGTAAGAGCGCCCCGGGTCCGGCTGAAAACGGAGAGTGCTATTTGGAGCCGTAATTACGGACGAAATCGATGCACTGGGTGACTTCGGGGAGGCTGTTCTCCCAATTGTATTCGTATTCGATGGAGATATTGCCGTCGAAGCCTTGCTTCTTGAGTTCATCGAGACAGGCCTGGATGTTCGCAACGCCCTGGCCGTAGGGGACGTCATGGCTCTTGCCCATGGCTTCCTTGTCCTTCAAATGAACGCTCACAAGGCGCCCTTTGAGGACTTTCAGGCCTTCCAAGGGATTAATGCCGGAGGTGCACCAATGGCCGGTGTCGGCGGCCGCGCCGACGTGGGAATCGCGTCCGGTGAGAACGCCGGCAATGTAAAGCGGATGCCAGACTTTGTAGTCCGGTTTGCCGAGCTCGCCCACATGATTGTGGAAGCCGACGAGGATGTCGTATTCCTTGGCCAGCTTTTCGATGGTATTGATCGACTCCACTGCCTCGGTGGTGATGGCGCGGATGCCCATGGCTTTGGCGAAGTCGAAAACCGTGCGGGCGGCGGCCTCCTCTTTGGGAATGTTCACGACGCCGTAATTCACAGCTTTGATGCCATGTTCCTTGAGTTTTGCGAGGACTTTTGCCACGACTTCCGGGGAGGCGTTGTGGTCGAATTTGATGTTAGGCTCAGCGGCGCTGAGTTTTTGTCCGGGATAGAATTCGATTACTTTACCGCCGGCCTTGGCGGTTTTTTCGATGGCCTCGAAGGTGGTGAAGCGATTGAAGGTGTAGGCCTGGCAACCGATGGCAAAGCCGCCGGTTTTGTACTGGTCTTCAATGGCCGGGGCGGACCAGGAACTGGGGAGCAACCCAGCGCTGAGGACGAGGGACGCAATGGCGAATTTCAAATTCATGAAAGGACGATAAGGGAGGATCGGAAAAGGATAAAGGGAAAAGACGACCGTCATCAGGCCGCATGGGGACAGTGGGCTGGCCTGAAAAACGGGGTTAACTCCAAGACAGCGAAGGGAGAGGATTGATTTCAGAGCCTGCTGTGCCAGTGTTAGGTAAGGATTGAACGGATTATGAAAACCAAGCAGGCAGGCACCACCCGCCGAAAGCCGGTGGCTTCCACGAGTGACATTCTCAACGGGGTGCGTCCAGCGAAACGGCGAGAGACGGTTGCCAGGGCAGACACCAGTTCATCGGTGGCGGACGAGGACTCCGACGCGGACTGAGGGCGCGTGGACGCGAGATCAGTCGTACAGGACCGGGTCTTTGCGCCAGTCCCGGCCCTTGTCATGGCCAAATTCCTGCACGCGAGGCCGCCGCTCGCGCAGGCGAAGGGATTCCATGCCCAGGTAATAACCCTCGGATCGCGAATTTTTGCCCACGCAATCCAACCGCAGCGTGTATTCGCCTGGCTCGGGCCAAAAATCCAACAGGTGAAACTCCGAGTTCACCGACTTCTCGTTGTAGAAATCCATCACGGGTCCGATCTTGACGCCGTTCAGCCGCGCCTGGTATTTGCCAAAGTCATACGACTCGGTCATGTTCAGCACCAGACGCAGCGGTTCGCGTTTGGAGACCTTGAAGGGAATTTCGACCCAGGCATTGCTGCTTTGCACAGCGCGATACAGCAGTTGCGGCTCCGGATACAGACTCAACTTTTGCTCCACCGCCTCCCCTGCCCCGTGGTGCGCGGCGTCCGCGAATTGGCGGGCCGGCACCGTCTCTCGTTCCAGGCTCGGCAGGCGGCGCTCCCGCGCGTGCGGCGCGCGCGCCGCAAAGGTGGGCTCACCCGTCTGATACCAATATGCCACGCTCGAAAAGTCGTCCTCCCGTTCGTTCCAGCTCGTGCTCTTGCGATCCGGGTTCTCATCCGGTGAAACCCAGCCGAAATGCTCAAACGTCATCTTGATCCCCGTATTGAAGACGAATGGATCCTCCACGTGCCACCGGTACGCGCTCGTATGCCCGCCGACAATCCCCCACTGGTCAAAATACGGCGTGCCAAAATACGGCGTGCTGGTGGTCTTCAAACCCCAGGCTGATAAGAAGTAGTCCTCCGTTCC
>JBBQYD010000254.1:0-7689 GCA_038209025.1 Verrucomicrobiota bacterium
GACGCGCTCAAAGGCGTGGCGCTCGGCGCCTTGATGTGCGTGCCGCTCTGGACGCTCTTCATGCTCATTGGCACGTTGGTGTGGTGCTACTACCAGCTTTCCGGCACCACGTTCCCACCGGAACTGATGGATAAAGCTGGCAAGGTGATTTCCGATAAAGTGTTCCCGCACTTTCTGGTGACCAAAATCCCGGTTGGACTGTCCGGCTTGTTCATGGCGGCGGTGTTTGCCGCGGGCATGTCCACGCTCGCCTCGGATCTCAACTGCCTGTCCGCTGTCGGGGTGGAGGATTACTATCGCAAGCTCCGCCCCAACGCCTCCGACGCACGCCGGTTGTTCATCGGGAAAGTGATTGTGGGCATCTGCGGCTTTGCCGCCGTGGGCATCGCCGCGTTCATTGCGTGGAAGAGTGACCGGGTGCTGTCGCTTTACTATGCCGTGTCTTCCATCATTTCCGGCGGACTCGCCGGCATGTTCATCCTCGCGTTTCTTAGCCGTCGCGCCAACAAGCAGGGCCTCTGGATTGGCATTATCACGAACCTGATCTTCACCTGCTGGGCCACGCTCACGAGCGGAAAGAACAAGATGTTCGACCTCGGCGATTACAACTTTCCGTGGGCCGGCGTGATGATCGGCGTGGTCGGACACGTCATCGTGCTGGTCGTGGGTTATCTGGCCAGCCTGCCTTTTCCGACCGACGCCCAGTTGAAAAGGGAATGGACCCTCTGGGGCTGGCTGGAAAAACGAAAAGCCTTGAAGTCCCCAACGGCAAACCAATGAACCTCATCACCCTCCTCCAACCGCCGCGCATGGTCCTCGGCAACGGCTGCTCGCCGCAGTGCGCGGAATATCTTGTCCAACGTGGCGTGGGTCGCGTGCTGCTCGTCTCGAGCACGCCGGTGCTGCCCACGCTCGGCGGCGTGCTGGCGGCCTTGCAGCAAATGAGCGTTGACGTCGTGCCAACCGCACCCGTTGATCGCGAACCGACCCGCTCCATGTTTGAACAGATGCTGACGGTAGCGCGCCAGGAGAACATTGAGGGCGTTCTTGGCATCGGTGGTGGCAGCGCCATTGATGTCGCCAAACTGATCGCCGCGCTCACTCGCGGGACGCAGACCGTCGGAGAAGTGTTCGGCATCAATTTGCTTGCGAGCCGCGCCCTGCCGCTCGTCTGCCTGCCCACGACCGCCGGCACCGGAGCGGAAGTGTCGCCCAACGCCATCCTGCTCGACGAAGCCGACGCATTGAAGAAAGGCGTGGTCAGCCCGCACCTTGTTCCCGATGCGGCGTTCATTGATCCGCTGCTCACGCTCTCCGTGCCGCCCGCCGTCACCGCCGCGACCGGCCTGGATGCGCTCACGCATTGCATCGAAGCTTTTGCGAACAAATTTGCCCATCCGACGGTGGACATTTACGCCCTGCAAGGCATCCGGCTCATCGCCGCCCATCTCGAACGAGCGGTTCGCAACGGACGGGACTTGGAGGCTCGCGCCGCACTCGCACTCGGCAGCCTTTACGGGGGGCTCTGCCTCGGCCCGGTGAACACCGGCGCGGTGCATGCGCTCTCGTATCCGCTGGGGGGGAAATTTCACATCGCACACGGCGTCGCCAATTCCCTGCTGCTGCCGCACGTCCTCCGCTTCAACACGTCCTCCGCGCCGGAGCGTTACGCCGAAGTTGCGCTGGCCCTAGGGGTGCAACCCGCCGGCTCGGTCGGCGTCACCGCCGAACGCGGGGTGGAGTTTCTCGCGCAACTCTCCAGCAAGTGCGGTGTGCCGCAAACGCTTTCGGAAATCAAGATCCCCCGCGACGCCATCCCGTCGCTGGCCCAGTCTGCCATGCAGGTAACCCGCCTCTTGAAAAACAACCTCCGCCCCGTCACTGAAGCTGACGCCGTGGCGATTTATGAAGCTGCCTTTTGATATGAATCCATCCCAAAAACTCAGCGGCGTCGTCGTGCCGCTGGTCACCCCCGTAACCCCTGGCGGACAGATCGATTTCCTCGCGCTCGACCGCCTCCTCGAAGCGCAGATCGCCGGCGGCGTGGAAGGCGTCCTCATCCTTGGTACGACGGGCGAAGGGCCGTGCGTGCCGCAAGCTCTGCGTCGTCCGCTCATCGAGCGCGCCGTTGCCACGGCCCGCAAACGCATCCGCATCTATGCCAACGTCGCCGAGAATTCCCTCGCCGACGCCATTGCCGCCACCGCAGATTTCTTTCAGGCGGGCGCCGAGGTCGTCGTCGCGTTGGCGCCATTCTATTATCCCTCGAGGCCGGTAGAATTGACCGCCTGGTTTCGCGCGTTGCTCGACGCCGCCCGCGGCCCGGTGGTGCTCTACAACATTCCGATCACCACGCACGTTTCGATCCCGCTGGACGTCATCGGGGAACTGGTCGGCCACCCGCGTCTCGCCGGCCTCAAGGATTCTGAAAACGACGCAAAGCGCCACGAGGAACTGCTCCAACGGTTCGGGGGGCGGAAGGATTTTTCCATCTTCATTGGTGTCGGCGCCCTCATGGCGCAAGGTTTGAAGTCCGGCGCGGATGGCATCGTGCCGAGCGTGGGCAACCTGATTCCCAAAGACTGCCAGCAACAGGTTGACGCCGCGCATCGCAATGACTGGGAGGCGGTGGAGGCCAGCACCCGGCGGCAACTCGAAGTCGCTGGCGTATATCAAAAAGGCCGCACGCTCGCGCAATCGCTCGCCGCCTTGAAAGGGTTATTGCATCATCGCGGCCTCTGTTCGCCCCACGTTTTTCCGCCGCTGCTGCCGATGTCCGAGGCCGAACTCGAGGCGCTGGGCAGCGACTTGGCAAAGTTGAATCTGCGATGAGTTTTAGACCAATCCTTGGCCTTACGATGGGCGATCCAGCGGGCATCGGCCCGGAGATTTGTTTGAGCGCGTTGCGTGAACCGTCCGTCCTCGCCGAGTCCGTGCCGGTGCTCTTCGGCGATGCGTCCGTGCTGCGTCGGTTGGCCCAACAGGGTTTTCCCGCGAACGAAGCGCGCGTCATTTCGCTCACGGAATTCCATTCATCACCTGTTCCATCCCAACCGCTCGTCGTGGATTGCGCCGCGCTCGACGCAGACGACATCGTGCCGGGCAAGGTTTCCGCCGTGTGCGGCAAAGCGGCTTACAGCTACATCGAGCAATCCATCAAAGCCGCACTCGCGCAGAAGATTGATGGCGTGGTCACCGCGCCGATCCACAAGGAAGCACTACGACTTTCGGGCGTGAACCATCCCGGGCACACGGAAATCTTCACCGCCCTCACTGGTGCGAAGCGCAGTTGCATGATGCTCTACTCGGACAAGATCACCGTGAGCATGGTCACCACGCACATCGGTTACCACGAAGTCCCGGGCAAACTGAGTGTTGAACGGGTGTTGACCACCATTGAACTCACCGCCGAGGCGATGCGCTGGATGTTGAACCGCGCGCCGCGCATCGGCGTGTGTGGTTTGAATCCGCATGCGGGGGAACACGGCCTGTTTGGCCAGGGTGAGGAGGAACAGTTAGTTGCGCCGGCCGTGGCGGAGGCAAAGAAACGCGGCATTGACGCCACCGGGCCCCTGGTGCCGGACGCGGCCTTCACGACGGGCGCGCGGAAGAAGTTCGACGCGTTTGTCTGCCTCTATCACGACCAGGGTCATATCCCGTTCAAGATGCTGGCCTTCGACACCGGTGTGAACCTGACGCTCGGCCTGCCCATCATTCGCACTTCGGTGGACCATGGGACCGCGTTCGACATCGCGTGGCAGGGCCAGGCCGATCCAACGAGTCTTTACTCCGCCATTCACATCGCCGCCCAACTCGCTACCGGGCGATCCTCAAATTAGCTGCCATGATCGGCGTGATTGCAGACGACTTCACGGGGGCGGCGGAAATCGGTGCAGTGGGTTTGCGGCACGGATTGCGGGCGGAAGTGATCCTCGCGGGCGAACCGAGTGGCGTCGCGGACCTCGTTTGCCTGGATACGGATTCGCGCTCGTGCGCTCCAGGCGAGGCGGCCCAACGCGCGGCCCGGGCAGCGCTCCTGCTGCGCGATTGCGGCGCAGCCTGGGTTTACAAGAAGACCGATTCGGTCTTGCGCGGCAATGTGACGCCGGAAATCGAGGCCATCGTCAAAGCACTCGGCCTGTCCGGCGCGTTGCTGGTCCCGGCCAATCCTTCGCTCGGCCGGACAATCGTGAACGGTCGGTACTTCGTTCATGGCCGGTTGATTCATGAGACGGAATTTGCCCGAGACCCCAAGTACCCGCGATCTTCACCGAACGTGCGTGAACTACTCGACGAGCCTTCGGCGCTGCGTGTTTCCGTCGGCAAATCCGGCGCGCCGTTGCCCGAACATGGAATTGTTATTGGGGAAGCGACGAGCTCGGAGGACATCCGTAACTGGGCGGTGCGGCGGACCGACCACTGGTTGATGGCGGGGGGCGCGGAGTTCTTTGGCGCGATGTTGAAGCCTGCACCTTCAATTCCCCAGGCGAGGCTTGCGCGCGGCAAGGAGTTGTTTGTCTGTGGCAGCGCGAGCGAAGCCACGAAGGATTTCTTGGCGGGCCAGGAGCAATACAGCGTGCCGGTGTTTGCGTTGCCGGAAAAGCTGGCCTGCACCGGTGCGTTTGCCGAGGAGGAAATTGCCTTGCTCGCAGAAGCAATCACCGCAGCCCTTCGCACAACACCGCGAGCGATCCTCCACATCGGCTTACCGCAGGTAAAGGATAGTTCGCTGGCCGAAATGCTGGCAATACATCTGGTCCGCGTGGCGGAGGCTGTCTTGCATCGCGCCGAGGTCGGGCATGTCTTTGCCGAGGGCGGCGCAACAGCGGCGGCCTTGGCGCGGCTCATGGGCTGGAAACGGCAGCTTGTATCGGACGAACTCGCGCCCGGGGTGGTGACGTTGTCGATGATTGATGGGGATCCGCGGCTGCTAACCATAAAGCCTGGCAGTTATGTGTGGCCGGCGGCTACCCGAAGTCACCAAGACGTCGCAGGGCGGAGCCTGAACTGTGCAACAGCCCCGGGGCTCGGTTCAGCGAAGCGGGAAAACCGCGCTTGAGGTGGGCCGCGAGTTTGGGCTCGGCGCAGAAGGACAATTGAGCCAACAGGTCGGGCACTTTGCCCTCTTGGCAAGTGGCCTGAACGGTTTGTGGCAGATGAAAAATCGGCTTGAGCATCTGGACGCAGCCTCCGGAGGAAAATCGCACGCTCGATGAACAGGCTTTTGAGACTCGATCCGGAAATAACCGTCCGGGCGCTTTGCCACCGTGCCACAATGCCCGGCGGCGTAGGGTCGCTCGCGACCAGATTTAGCCCTGCGCCGCCGCGACGAGACGTCTGCGGCTTTCCAATCCTCGTTCCCGTCACGACCGGCGTTCGAAAGCCGCACCCCCAGCCCCTCCCGCCCATGACGATCCAGTTACTCATTGAATTGAGGACGGCAAGGCGATACATCGCCAGGTGGCCGCTGATCTGAAAGTGTTGAATGTCCTGATGACCGTGGCTTCCGCCCGGGTGACGTTGCAGGCGCAATGCAACGTTTCTCCACCCTGCCAGGCAATGGTCACGTTGAGTGTGACCGGCTCGGACATCCGCGCGGCGGCGCGCGATTACACCTGGCCGTCAGCCTGGTGCAAGGCGGTGGCCCGCTTGCGTGAGCAAATGGCCCAGCGCCAGACTGCCCGCCTGCCTGAGGGCGAAAGGACTGGTTGGCCCGTTGCGGGGCAAGATCCAATTTTATGAACCCACAATCGAAGGTGACGACCATAAACTTGAACTGGCCAAAATACCATCCCCCGATCGAAGCGGCGGACATTCTTACCCACTGCAAACGGCTTACCATCGGCAGCACGACCGATGGACTCGTTGACCTCGCATGTGGCGGACCCAAGTCGAATTACTTTGAAATCGCCTACGACGTTCCGGGCAAGGGACGCTTCGTCGAAGCGAATGTCGCCCATCCATGAGGTGTTGACCCAGGTGAAGACAGTTTTCGCCGACCTGCTCGTGGCGGGCGCGCGCGGCAGCACCGCGCCAATTGATGGGGCGGGGACAATCGCCGCGAAGTTCGTGCGCAAAGCCCCCACCAAGGTGCTGCTCGTCAGCGAACGCGGCACCGCGCCATTCCGCAAGGTCGTGGTCTGCGTGGATTTCTCGCCCACCTCGGGCCTGGCCGTGGAGCAGGCGACGCGGGTGGCCGGTCGTGAAGGCGGCGAGATGATTCTCATGCCCGCCGGCCAGCCGCACGCGCTCAAGGCGCTGAAGCGCTTTAAGATGATTCTCACTATGATAGGGTCATAGCCCTTCGATCCCAACGGCCGACAACCGGGCCATCTCCGCCGCGCTCAGCGCACGATTCCACACCGCGACGCCGCCGATCCAGCCGGTGAAGCCGACACTCCGCGCGCTGTGGATGACACGGCCGATGGTGAAGGGACCGCCGCTTTGGGCCCCGGGCGGGGTGTAGAGGCCGTGCGGATACCACCAGGGATTCAGTCGTACGTCGGCGAGATCACGGGCGGCGACGGTCCAGGTGCCGTCGGTGGCTTTGCGTTGGGTCACCTGCACTCGGGTGTAGCCGAACTTCTGCAATTCGATGCGTTCGTTGACGGTTTCCCGCAGCACCTTGACGGAAACCGGTTTGTCCTCGGGTGGGTTGTAGAACTGGCCGGCCGGGAATGCGGGATCCTCGCCGGCTTGAACGCCGGGGATGCGGCGGAGCTGTCCTTGCCTCCAGGCGTTGTAGATCGGCGGAATGGTTTTCTGGACATTCTCCTGCCAGCGCTCGGAGGCGCGCCCGTGCAGCCAGCCGGTGAGTTCATGGCGCTCATGGTCGAAGGTCATGGCGAAGCACTGCCATGCGGCATCGAGCACCTCCCGAGCCGCGTCGGCGGGAACGGCGGGCGTGACTTCGCCGGAGTTGGATTTATGCATTGCATACTTGTGGGCAAACGAACTGGCGCCGTTTTCCGAAACATGCCCGCAGGCCGAGCCTTCCTTGTTCAACCCGGCGAAGAGTGCGTATTGCCGCTGGCCGCGCTCCACTTTTTTGATGGATTCGGTGGATTTCTCCTTCAAATCCGTGCCCTCATGCCAGATGCCCGCGAGCGCGTGGTTTCCGCTCTCACGAATGGCCCACACCACGACGGTGACCGATTTGCCCGGGCCTTTGATGTCGATGGCCGAATCCTGCAGCCGGGCACGCGGCACGAAGAGGAACGGACGAAACGAGGAGTCCGCTTCCTTGCGCATGCGGATCGCCTGACCGAACGGGCCCCGTCCGAGCAAAGGAAAATCGGCATACGAAGCCTGGCGCCCTTCGCCCCAGTAATCCTTCACGTAGTTTGCGGCATCGAGCGCGAAGTCATTCGCCGCGCCCGGCGGTACATGCGCCGTGAAACGATGGGCTCCGTCCGGTTCGCGTTTTACGAAGTCCCAGAAGGCGACGCAGCCGGGTATGCTGGTGACAGCGGTGACGCGCTCGGAGTAAGGCGTACCATCCGCCCCCCACGCGGTGCAGCACGGCAGGCAAAGAAGAAAACAGTGAAACAAGATGAATCGCACGGGTATTTCCGGCAATCAGGCCTGCAAAAACAGTGTTCGATTTTTCATCCAGCGTCAACTGCTCAGCGGGGCGGCAGTCGCCTCCGGCGCTGAGCTTGGGTGGCGGCTTTTTCATCTTAGCGGAAG
>JBBQYD010000255.1:0-7686 GCA_038209025.1 Verrucomicrobiota bacterium
GGAATCCGGCAATCAAACTCAGAATTGATTTGTTTGGGCGAGCTTCTGGTTGAATACTGGCGGTGGAATAGTTGATGAAGCGTTGGTTCCCATTTCTTTGGCTGCTGCTGGTGGCGTCGGCTTTCCATGCCGACGGCAAGGCTACCTCGTTGGTTTCACGCCTCGCGCTTCCCAACTTTTCCTCGATCATTCACCATTACGATTCTTTGTCGCGGCTGGATTACACGGTGCTGACCAATCGGTGGGGGCAAGTGTTGGATGGATATGGCTACATTCACGACCCCGCCGGGTTGCGGACAAACATCGTCCGGAATCTGGGTTCGACCATTTCTACGAGTATCCTCAGCACCACGTTGCCGGCCACGCTTTCGCTGAAATATGACCTGAACGGAAACCTGACGAACGACGGGACCATGAGCTTGGCCTATGACGCGCAGAACCAGCTCGTAACCAACTGGCTGCCCCTAGCCTGGAACAGCGAGCACGTTTATGATGGGCGCCTCGTGGTCCAGGAACGGAACGCGACGAACGGAGTCACCGTCACCTACACGAGGGGAATCGATCTCGGCGGCGGATACCAGACGGCCGGGGGCGTCGTCGCCGGGAGGCTCGGGCTTGGAAAGTATGGACATGCCGGCGAGTTCCACCCGGCCACCGCCGGCGATCCGCAGTACACTGAGAACGACGGTTGGCAACGAGTTACGGTCATAGGGTGCCCACTTGTATTTGCTGTAAGTGAGGCGTGTGCTGTGTTAACGCGAAGGCGGGTTGCCGCCCTTGTGATTATCGTGGCAGGTATGAGTCAGGGCCTTTTGCCTGCAAGGCAGATTGTGTTTCAGCAGCGTTGATGAGCGGTTTTTTTCTTGCTGTCTTTTCTTTGTTTCTTGGTTGTTCCAACCGGCTTTTGTGGTGGGGTTTTTTCTCGCCAAAGGCTGAGGGGTGTTATCACATCGGTAGCGGTAGCGGGGTCACTGTAGAAAGCGCCGCAATTCATGGTTGACTCGTGAGCGAGTGCCGTCCACACCGAAAAGTTTTCTGGCGGCCACTGCACTCCCCCCAGTTCCTTCGGCAGTTGCTTCGGATCCACCGGATAGATGAGCGACAGATCCATTTGGGATTCCGGCCCTGCAAAAACTCAAGTTCCTCCGGCGCACCAATGATGAGCCAAAGCACTTCGGAATTATACGAAGACACGGCCGAAGCGGCGATCACCAAAGATAGCGCCGCCGAGTTTTCTAATATGGCCAGGAGTTTTCAGCCAGCTCGACGAGTTCGTGTCGAAATTGCCAAGCCACTGCAGGTCTTGATATTGTTCTTCCGTCAAAAGCTCAGCGCCCAGGGGCGCTGCCGTTGTGAGCAGCTCCTCACGCTGCTTGGGGGACCACTCCTTCTTGGTGCTCTTCGTCATGGGGCGTCGCCTCAACTTATTGGGTTGAGTTTGGGGATGGCGATACTTTTGCCCGCAGTATCGTACGGAAAGCGCCACGATAAGCCCAGGCGAGGTACAATTCCATGACGAGAACCACAAGGCCCGGACCAATTGTGGCGGGCGCGATGGCGATGTGAAACGTGATAATGCCGACGACAATGGGCGCAAGGAGCACCAGCGCCAGAGGCACGAAGCGGTTTGTGAGGAGCAACAAGGCAACGACTAATTCCGTGGCAGACACGACCGCCATATAGCCGCCTTTCATCAGCCCGGTGCTGACCGCAATCACGTCCGGCGGCAGATCCTTCGGTGCTGGCATGAAGTTAAGAAAGCCGTTCAGGCCGAACACCAAAAACATCACGCCCAGCAGTACGCGGACGATGGCGGTGACGATGCGGCCCGCGGACGGCTTTTTGCCCGGCCGTAATTCCATTGGTTGTAAGGCTCTATCGGACGAATCTTTCACGGTGTTAGGTAACCCACGAATGGCAATGTTTCAACTGAAGAGCCGAGGCAGGGGTCAACATGGCAAACTAGATCCCCAACTGCCTCGCCATCAGAACCGCTAGCTCGCTTTGCAGGCTCGATTCGGGCATGGAACCGTCCGCCGCCAGCGAGAAAAAAGCCGGAAGGACCGTTTGCAGTACGAGCGTGGCGCTTCCGGGAGTGCCTACCGCAAAGCGGTAATTGCCCGGCGTGACGTGTCCAGGGGTCCAACCATGGCGAGGTTGGAGGCGGCAGACATGTGAGTTCTGTAAGGGAGAAGCAGCGGCGAAGGCCCTGGCCTGCGGCATGGGCGCGGACTATTTGGAGCAGGACGTGGCCCTCACCCAGTCCTTGATGATGATTTCCCCCGCCATGTGGAGGCGGTTTATCAAACCGCGAATGGCGCGGTTCATCGCGGAGCTGAAGGCCGTCAATCCCAAGGTCAAAGTGGCGTATCACTCGGACGGCGTGATCAACCCGATCATTCCGGAGTTGATCGAGATCGGTGTGGATGTGCTGAACCCCATCCACACCCTCCCGTTTGGCTCGTCCGACGACGTGCGGGCGGAGGTTGCGCCCGTCTGGAGACCTGGGCAAGGGCGGGGGCCTGATCCTGGGCCCCGCCCACCACGTCCAGCTTGACACTCCCAAGGAGAACTTTTGGGCCATGGTGCGCGCCATCCAGCAAGGCGGCTGAGGCGGCAAGCCGCGCCTGGGCATCAGGCGCCGAGTTCCCATAAGCCGTGATTTTTCCCGCTTGACTCGACCGCGATGAGCGGTGAGAATGCGGGCAATGAGATCACCCACGCGGCGCTGAGTAAGAGTGGGTGCGCAAACACCAATTTCCTATCAGTTGACACATAGGAACCTAAACCGAGAGACAGAAACAATGAAACGAACGTTATTCCAATGGTTCCGGCGCGGCGCGCTCCTTGCCACGATGGCGGCCGCTTTACCCTCCATGCTTCACGCCGGCTACATCCCCGGCGTGACCCTCATGGACGCGAGCCCGTTTTGGAGGAACGGTTTCACGGCCTCCACGCCGGACGTTCGGAAGGGGGAATATGTGTTGAACGAGATTGGACTGTTCGGTGATTTTGTCACCACGTATCCGGGCGGGGCCTTTTATCTTTCGACCAACTATACCGGGTGGGCACCCGGCAAGTGCTACATGGTGTTCGATTTAGGGTCGGTGCGCTCACTGGACGCCATCAAATTCTGGAACTACAACGAGGGCGGGGTCAACATGACCAGGCGCGGTGTAAAGTCCACGGACATCTGCTACAGCGCGGATGGCGTGAATTACACGACCAACCCTGCAGTCTCCCTCGCCATTGCGCCGAGAGCGTTCGCCGCGTTTCCCCAAACGATTTCGATGGGCGTTTCGGCCCGGTATGTCCGGCTGAATTTTAACACGAATTACGCTGGCGGCACGCTTGGCGCAGACCTGCAAATCGGGCTAAGCAAAGTGCGTTTCATAGACAACAGCGAGCCGCCGAGGCTGGTCTCGGCAAGCCGGAATTTTTTAAGCAACCAGGTGACTGCGGTGTTTTCGGAGCCGGTGGATGCGGCCAGCGCGCTCGCACTCACCAATTATACGCTGCAAGGCACCTCCGGCAGCGCGAGCATCTTGGGCGCGTCCATGGGGCTGTACAGCAACAGCGTGGTGCTGCAAACCACCGCGCTCCTGGCGCAGAACTATGCGCTCCATGCTTCGCACGTCTATGACGCGGCGCACGTAATTGCCATCACGAACAATTCACAGGTGGCCGTTCCGAGGGATTTGGCGCTGTGGCTAAAGGCAGACGCCGGCGTGGTCGAGACCTCGGGTTATGTGAGCCAGTGGACCGACCAATCGGGCAACGGAAACAATGCGGTGCAAGCCAATTCGGCGGCGCAACCGTTTCTTAACGCCGGAGTGGCCAACGGCCTGCCGGCCATTTATTTTAACGGAAGCGCGTCGTTCCTTGAGGCGGCCCACAGCCCGAGCCTGACTTTAAATGGGGACATCACGGTTCTGATGGTTATGAATCCGGATGATCTTGGCGCGATTCATTCCCCCATCAGCAAGACCGGGGGGATCTACTCAACAACCAACGGGAACAACATGCCCGCTCCTTTTGACATTCAGATCAAAAAGACGGCTGGGAATCCGATTTTGGTCTGGGGCAATCAGGAGGGCGCCGCGCCGCCCGCTTTCACCGCCGGCGTGGGATTGGCGCCCGGGCAGTTCCAGTTGGTTTCCTTTGTGGTGCGCGGGACCAACGCGACCAGCTATATCAACGGGAATTTCACGGGCGCGGCGGTCCTTACATCCGCACCATGGGACGCCGGAAACCCGCTGCGGCTCGGGATGCGCGCCGACCTGACAGGGACGCCGCCCAAACTCAAGGGATACCTCGCTGAGGTGATGGTCTTCCGCGGAACGGTTTCCGAGGCGGATCGTGTGGCGCTCGATAATTACCTTGGGCCTAAATACGGAATTTCGGTGATTCCGCTCGTGCTGACGGAGGTTCCGGCGAATACCACGGCCCAGGCGGGCCAGACCGCCACCTTCTGGGTGAACGCCCTCGCGAGCTCTCCGACCATTAATTACCAATGGAAGAAGAACAGCGTAAACATTTCGGGCGCGACAAACGCCACCTATGCCACGCCCGCGCTCACGCTTGGCGATAGCGGCTCGATCTACAGCGTGTTCGTCTCGACATCTATTGCCAGCTCGAATTCCCCGAACGCCACGCTGACTGTGGTGGCAGACGCGCAAGCGCCGAGGCTTGCCTCGGCCACTCGCCTGACCCCGGCGTCCACGGATATCGTGGTCCGATTCTCGGAGGAGGTTGGCAGCGCCGAGGCTCTGAACGCGGCCAATTACTTTCTGGACAAGGGTGCTGCGGTTGTCTCGGTCGCGGCCGGGGACATGGCGAGCAGGGTGGTGCTCACCACCTCGGGCATGTTGGCGGGAGAGACTTACACCCTCCGCGCTTCCAAGGTGCGGGACGCATTTTCCAATGTGATGGCTCCCGCCGCGGTCCCGGTGCTGAACTCCGGGGTCGCGATGTGGCTCAAGGCGGACTCGGGCGTTGTGGTGAACAACGCCGGCGGGGTTGCGCAATGGCTTGATCAGGGAACAAACGGGAACAATGCCAATCAATTCCTAAGCGCGGATTATCGGCCCGAGCTGGCCTCCGGGGCGGTCAATGGAATGCCCGCGATCCGGTTTAACGGCATGAGTAACTTTCTCGAGGCGGCTTCCTCGCCGTCGCTGGCCATTGTGGGGAACCTCACGATTCTCGTTGTGGCCAACTTCACCGATCTGGCGTCGCCGCGCGGAATGGTCAGCAAGGCCTTGGGCAACATGCCGGCCTCGTATGATTACTACGCGCAGACCGGCGGCTCCGCGATGTCGCTCTTTCGTGGCAACGGCTCCTCCTACGGATATTCAAAGGCAACCTCTCTGCCCTCGATCGGCGTTCCGCACTTGATGACAGTGCGCATGTCCGGCACCAACGTCACGCATTTCCTCGATGGAAAGGGAAATGGCGGGAGCGGGATTTCGACGACTCTTGGGGACGCGGGCAAGGGATTGCGCGTGGGCGCTCGGCATGACTTCGCGCAGTTTATGTATGGGGATATTGCGGAGGTTCTATTGTTCGGCTCGGCGATCCCGGACGCGGAGCGTGTGGCCCTGGACAATTACCTTGGCGTCAAATACTTTCCGTTCAACATCACCCAGCAGCCCAGCGGGGCGGGCCGGCTTGAGGGCGAGACGGCGACATTCCAGGTTGGGGCGGAGCAGGGGAGCGCGAACTTCCTGATTCAGTGGCAGAAAAATCTTGTGGATATTCCCGGGGCCACCAACACGACCTACACAACGCCGCTGCTGGCCCAAAGCGATAACAGCGCCAGCTACCGGGCCGTGCTGGTGGTGAGCGGTTGGAGCACGAACTACAGCGATCCCGCGCTCGTGACGGTTTCGGCTGACACAGTGCCGCCGACGCTCCTCTCGGCGGGCAAGACCATCTGGAGCTCCACCAGGATCGTGCTGACCTTCTCCGAGGCCGTGGATCCGTCCAACATCGCGAGTCTTGCGAATTACACGCTGGACAAAGGCGCGACGGTCCTCGCCGCCGCCATGGGGGATACGCCGAACCAAGTGGTGCTGACCACCACCGTCCTCGCGCAGGGAACGGCTTACTCCCTCACGGTGCGCAACGTGAAGGACTTGTTTAACAATACCATGATCGAGACTCCCGGTTCCGTCTCGCTTTATCCGGCTCCGGCCCTCTGGTTGAGGGCGGACGCGGGGGTCACAGCGGACGGCTCGGGGTTGGTAACGCAATGGGACGACCAATCGGGCAACGCCAACCACGCTCTTCAGCCTTATGGTCTCAGCCCCGCGCTGGCACCTGCCGCGATCAATGGCAAGCCCGCGCTCCACTTCAATGGAAGCACTTACATGTTTGTTCCGAATTCCCCGAGTGTCGCGATCACGGGGGACATGGCCGCCTACGCGGTGGTGAACATCGAGGACTTTGCGTCGCCGAGGTCAATCTTCGGCAAGACTCTTGCCAATATGCCCGCGCCGTACGACTGGTACCTCTGGCCCGATCGCATGGAGTTCTACCGCGGAAACGGCTCGGTGTACGGGTATGTGAGAACCTATACCATGCCCTCGGCCGGCTCGCCGCATGTGCTTGCGGTGAACATGCGCGGCACGACCGCCAACCAATACCTGGACGGCAGGCTTTCCTCCGGCACCACCGTGATTGACACCCCGATAGCGGACAACAACGACTCCTTGGGGATCGGCACACGGAATGACCTCGCCAATTACATGAAAGGCGACATCGCCGAAATCATGATCTTCCCGGCGGCGCTGTCGGCGGCGGACTCCGTCCGGCTGGACGCCTATTTCGGAGAGAAGTATGGTGTTATGATGGGGGCTACGCCGAGGTTGGAAATTCACCAGGCTGGAGAGCAGGTGGTCATTTCGTGGCCCACACCGGTGGTCGCCTTCACGCTGCAAAGCGCGGGCAACCTGTCCGCGCCCTATTGGGAGCCCGTAAGCGCGATCGTAACCAGCGCTAACGGCACAGACAGCGTGACACTGTCACCGGGGCCGACCAGCGTCTTCTTCCGTCTGGTGCGGTAGCAGGCTGTTGGTGGAGTGTGAAGGAATCGAGCCGGTTCGCCCCGTCGCACCCGGCGCGTTTGGTGTTTATCCGCTGAGCCTAAACCGCTCGAAATGGTGGAATCTGCCGGCTAGCCGGCACAGCAACGGCGGCTCGTTCTCATTCGCCGCCGGCCACGCGGAGCTCTGGAAATGGCGGGGAAGCTCGGTGCTCAAGTTCACGGGCTACAACCAACCCGCCTCTCCGGGAGATCCTGAACGCCTCGATCTTCCTTTCCCCATCCGCTAGATCCTCCCGGCACCGCAGGTGGTGAAAGGCGACGTAGCGCTTGATCCAATCCAGGTACGAGCGCCCGGTGTGGATCGAGTAATGGTGCAGCCGCAGGACGTCGCGGACCTCGCAAGCGCATGCAGCCTTTGCGTCTGGGGTTGACTGGGTGAATTGCTTTAGCGAAATTACCGTCACGAAAGCAGAGCTTACCGCAATCATTGAAGAGGCCCCCGGAGGAGGCTATTGGGCCCTGAATGATGTGAAACCCTTTGCCCAACGGGTCACGCGTGGGGTCAAGCAAGGTGCACACGCGTTGCTGCTGGTACTCGCGCAGCAAGGGCCAGTTGACGCCATCCGCGCACAGTTCAG
>JBBQYD010000256.1:0-7668 GCA_038209025.1 Verrucomicrobiota bacterium
CAATCCACTGCGCCAACCAAGTGATCGCTTCTGGCCCAAGCTTGCGACCTTGAACAACAAAATTTTGTTCCATCCCCCAGGTTTTGCCACAAATCGGGTTGGTAGTCCAGCACTTTTACCGTCAACCCATGGATGCACTGCCACGGAGCTTACGAGTCCGTCATTCCCCATCCCCGTCTCAACCCAGAACCAGGCTTTTAATGCCTTATTGTTTGTGTACCAGATCCCTCTGCCCCACGAGCGTGGGGAGGGCAATACGTGTTTCCTGCGCGAGACTTGTCCCTGGATCCGCGCACGGGGATTACCCGGCGACACCACCTGGACGAGGGGACGATCCAAAAAGGGATCAGAACAACGGTGCTTAAATCAGGAATTCCACGAAAAATCTCCAGCCACAGCTTTGCCACGCGCCTGCTTCAGCGGGGATCGGACATTCGAAACCGAGGCATTAACAACGAAGGCGCGAAGAAAAGGCCGGGGTTGGCAAGTCACGCAGAGGTTCCTATTATGGAGAATCGCGTAAGCAACCAAACCTTTACCACGACAATATGCACTCTCGACGCCTGGCCCTTGCCGCGCTTCTCTTCGGGGTCGCCCAATTTCAGATCCCCGGCCAGGTTTCTTTCACTCTAAGCTCCTCGCCCGGGGTGGGGAATAATCCGCGGGCCGTTATCGCGGCCGACGTGAATGGGGACGGCAATCTGGATCTGATCAGCGCGAACCAAAACCAGATCAACGCGAACTCGTTGTCCGTGTTGACGAACACGGGCGGTGGTGGGTTCGCGACGTCCGCAACGCTCGCCGCAGGCAGCCAGCCGTATTCTGTGGCGGCGGCGGATGTGAATGGGGATGGCCACCCGGATCTGGTCTGCGCGAACTATAACGGCAACACAATCACCGTGTACACCAACAATGGCTCCGGCATCTTTGTGACGCTTATCACGGTGCCTGCAGGCACCCGGCCCAAATGCGTGATTTCGACCGACGTAAACCACGACGGCCGTCCCGACATCATCACCGCCAACAGCTCCAGTTCGACCCTTTCGGTGCTGCTAAATCAGGGAAGCGGCTACTATTTCACCGCCGTGGATTCCTCGCCAGCCACGGGCGCCGGTCCCGCCTGCGTGACCGCGGGCGACGTCAATGCCGATGGGAGGCTGGACTTAATTGTGGCGAACCTTGGCGACACCGTGCGGGGTTTCACGATCCTGACTAACGACGGCACGGGACACTTTTCCGCCGCGCTGGCGCCCAACAACTTTATTCACTCGAGCTGGGTGACGGCCGCCGACGTGAACGCTGACAACGCCGTGGATTTGATCGTGGTCGGCGCCAGTTCAAGCGCCAATGCGGTTTCGGTTTACACCAACAATCAGGCCGGCAGTTTTTCCCTCGCCTCGACCGCCGCCACCGGCACCACGCCGTTCGCGGCCACGGCCGCGGATCTGAATGGCGATGGCTCGCTCGATTTGGCCACCGCGAACCAAGGCAATAACACCCTGAGCATTCTGACCAACAACGGCACGGGCATTTTTTCTCTCGCACTCTCGCCCACCGTCGGCAGCGGGCCGGAATCACTGGTGGCGGCCGATGTGAATGGGGACGGCAAACCCGACCTCGTGAGTGGGAACTGGAACGTCGCCACCCTCTCGGTGATGATCAACAACACCCCCTTTCCGCCTCCCCGCCTGACGATCGAAAAGTCCGGCCCGGAGACCCTCGTGCGATGGCCGTCGTCCGCCACCGGTTGGAGGCTGCTCCAGGCGGCCGAGCTTTCCCTGGATTGGCTCCCCTGCACCGGGATTGCCGATGACGGCACCAACCGCAGTTTCGCGGTAAGTCCGGGGACCGGGAGCGGTTTTTTCCGGCTGGTCACGCCCTGAAGAATGTCACGTCCCAGGAGAGTCGTGCATGGCTTGATGGAGCGAATAAGGGCGTCAGAACATGGTGATTCTACTACTGACAGTCCTTCCCGCTCTGGCACATTGAATGGTCGAGCAGACCGGTTCGGGAAAAGACTTCCAGGGCCGGGCGGAGCGTCCCGCGACGCCCTCGTTCGATCCCCTGTCCTTCCGCGCCGCCCAGTCACTGGGCGGCGCGGATTGGGTGAAATCAGTTGGTTGCCCCAGGTGCCGCTACGACTGTGCGCGATCAAGATTGGCAAAGGCCGCTTCCAGGCTGACCAGAGCGGATTCCCGGGTAGGGTTCAGGATCCGGCGCAGGTAATCCACCGCGTCATGCACGGTTTTGACGGAGCGTGGGAGAGCGGCGCCGCAGGCATTGGGGTGGCCCCCGCCCTGCAACCGCTCCGCAATATCCCGGGCTTCGCCATTCCGGCTGCGGATGCTTGCGATGACCGCGCCGTTGGCCCGGCGGAAGAGGGTGATCAGCACGGGATAGCGCGTCTCCTGCTGTTCAAGCAGTTGGTGGACGATCAGATTGTTGTTCCCCACCACCGTATCGACAAAGCCCACCATGGGGGAGAGTTCGCGCACGTTTTGCTTGCTCCAGGCATAGCCGATGGGGTTCTCAACCTTGCGCTTGATCGCCATGACCTCCAGCAACGGATGATCCAGCAACCGCTCGATCTCGCCCCCGAGCAGCGAATGCAGGCTCCAAAACCCGTAGGTCTTCACCAGGTTCGCGTAATCACCGGCGATCACAAAATCAGGGTCGTCCTCGAGGAAGAGGTCCGAAACATTGTTGAGGTGAACCAACCGGTCCAACTCGGGCGAGCTGATGCCGTTTTTCTGGCAAAGATCATAGCAGAGCGATCCCGCGCTTTTGTTCAGATCATGAATGAGTTGCGCGGACTTGGGAGGGGTCTCGATGGGATGATGATCGACGATGAGCCAGTTTTGCCGGTCCAGGCGGGGCTCAAAGCTGAGATCCGTGACCCAGGCGGATTTCTCGCGAAGTTCGCGCTGGCGCCAGGGATGGTAATGGAAGGCTTCGAGGCGGACATCCGCATGGAACATTTTTCGGGCCAACCGCTTGAGTAAAACGCCCGCCAACAACCCATCCAAATCGCTTTCATGCGTCAGGATAACCTCGGGAACCGGCAACAAATCTGTCATTGCGAAGAGCTTAACTGATTAAGACCCCGTGCGCCAACAGCTACTTTTGGCGCCCGGCGAGCCGGATCTCACCAGGGACCCAGTGCCAGGCGGTAAAACCGGGCGGGATCCAACGCGGCGGCCGGGTCGCGGAACTCGAAGGGCAGGGCCGGGCTGCTGGTGCTGAAGAGGTCCGCCCAGTGGACCAGGTTGGTGGACGCCTGCACAAGGTAATCCGGGCCGCTTGCGCCAGCCACCGTCAGCAACAACCCGTTCGCTCCCAAAGCAACGGCAGCGAACGCGGGCGGCGGCGGGGAGGTGACGCACACCCAAAAGCTCTGGGTTGCCGTGAGGGTGACGGGTGGCCGGGTGGTCAGGGCCAAGGCCGGCGCCTGGCTGGCCGGACCTTCGCGCGAGCCGTAGTTGACCAGGCCATCCGCGGTGCTCGTCGTGGCATACAGCCGAACGGAGAGCGCGCGCCCCGCCGCCAGGGCGGCTTGCGCGGCGGTCGTTACAGGCAACCGGACGGGTATCCCGGCGCGCGGCGTCCAACTTCCGAGCGGCAGATCGGACGCTGGTTTGTTGTTCCACACCAGGCCGGGTTCGGTCCAACTGTCATCTGGCACCGTGGCGGCGGCCTGGGTTCCCGCTCCGGAGGTTGCCACCGGGAGGAGAGCCAGGTCGGCGGACACAAGGCTGCCGGGCACGTCAGCGAGAGAAAACTTGAGGTAGGCCTCGCGGGTGAGACCGGTAGCCGCCAGCTTTACCGCCAGTTCAGCGGCGGCGCCGTAGTTGCTGCCGGCGTAGGAACCGTCCCGCACAAACGCGTCGGCTACCGGCGGAAGATTGGTTTGCCAACCGTCTTGTGCCGCCACCACCTCAAAGCGGTTGGAGAGGCCGGCCTGGCTGAGCGGGGGACGCCACGAAATAACACCAGTCCGCGGGTCGATGGTGGCGCCGGTTGGGGCTTGTTGGAGGGAGAAGATCAGTTGCTGCGGAGGAGCGGAGGGATCCTGAACCTGGTTTGTCACCCACAACCGCAGGCCCGCCATCTGTTGAAACGAGACCACGGGCACAAACACCGGCGGAAACACCGGGGCATTGGTGATCTCCACCGTAACGGCGCTGGTCGCCTGAAGACCCCCATCGCCAATGACGTAGAAAAAAGCGTCCTGGCCGGCAAACCCCGGGTTCGGCTGATAACGAAGACCGGCGCCAAGCACCGATAAGACGCCGTTGGTGGTGGTGGACCAGGAGAGCAGTTGCAGCGGGGCGGGGCCCTGGTCCGGGTCGGAATCGTTGGCCAGCACTTCACAAATCACCGGCTGGTCACGCCGCCCGAAAAAAAAATCCGGTTGGGCCAGCGGGGCGGTGTTGGTCCCCGGATGCACTCGCAGTTCAGTGATGGAATTCCAGCCACTTTGACTGTTGCTGTGGCCGATGAAGCGCACCTGGCTGGCCCATCGGTCAGGAATATCGAAGCGTTGCAGGTTCGTGGCCGCTCCGCCGCTCTGCCCGGCAAAAACCGGGGTCCAGGTGGCGCCGTCCAGCGAGACGGCCAGGTCGAAAAACGCGGTCCGGCCCGCACCGTTGAAAAAAGCCACCGAAATGGCATCGACCTTTTGCGTGGAAAGCAAATCATATTGGATCCACTGCGGGTCGCCGAGGGCGGACCAGCGGGTGTTCAAATCGTTATCGACGGTGTTTTCCGGCAGGTTCCCGTCGTCCGCGCTGGCGGTGACCTGGAAGGGAGCGAGGTTGAAGCCATCCGGACCCACGGCGACGGAAACGGCGCCGGTGGAGAAGGTGTTGCCGTCCGTAAGGCTGTAGGAGAACGAGTCCGGCCCCTGGTAACCGGCCGCGGGCACGTAGGTGACGCGGTTCCCTGAAGCGGCAACGGTTCCGTGGGCGGTTGGCCCCAGCCAATCGAGGGCAATGGGCACCCCGGCGGAATCATCGTTGGCCAAAGGATCGAACGTAACCGGCGTGCTGACGGACGTCTCGAGGTGATCCGGCGCCGCCGAAGGCCCGGGTTTGACCGCCAGGCGCACCTGGAAGGTTTTGCCGCGCGCGCCAGTCACATTCACCGTTAACTGAACCGTTGGGGAGAGGGTGGTCACCGACACCCCGGCGTCCACACTCAACACCTGGGTGCCCGCCCGCTTCAGGGTCAGCAGCAGCGGTTTGGTATTTGTCCAGGTTGGATCAGAGACGGCAACCTCCAGGACATTGGAGGCGATGCGGGTCATCACGGCGGCGGGAGCGTTGGCGGTGATGAAATCGGCGGTGCCTCCGGCGGCGGACCAGAAATTCGCGCCGAGCAGGCCAAGTTTGGTTTCTCGGACCGCCTGCACTGCCGGCGTGTTGGTGACCACCGAGGTTTCCGGGTTGGCCGCGTAGAGCGCGGTGGCCGCCGCCGTGCAGTTCGGCAATATCACATAGGCATACGTCGCGTTGGTTGCGGCGGCGCCATGGTCCAGCACCAGGGAGAGGTACGTGCGCGCGGCGCTGCTGGTGGAGCCTCCCGCGTTGATATCCGACCACGCTCCCGAGCGGGTTTGCCGGGCCGCTGACACTGCGGTGGCGGCCGGAAAATAGAAACCGGCATCGCCCTCCAGGGCGCACCAGGTCACGTTGTTCAAGTTCGAACTCCAGCCCGGGGCGGTGGACATCGTGACGCCCTGAATGACCAACGCGTTGTTGCCGCTGCCCGTGAGCCGGCGATTTTCCACCGTGGTATGGACGTTCGTGGCGCTGCCACAAGTGATGCCCGCACCCAGGCAGACGATCTCATTGTCGAACATGAACCAGGATTTATTTGCGCGGAGCGTGCTGTTCACATCCTGCAGGGCCAGGCCGGCGGACCCAAAGCCATCCGATAACCCCGCGCCGCCCACCCAGGACTGGCTGCTGGTCTTGGACTGGTTGACGCCGTTGCTCAAAGGAGTCAGAACGACCGTGGTGCCCGGCAAATGGTAAGGATCCACGGTGGGCCAGAAGAAATCGGTGAATTGCGCCAGATCGTCATTCCAAAGCCAGGTCATGCCATAGGAGGTAAACCAGGCATGCCAGTTTTCGGAATTGATGCATTCGTAATTGTAGATGCGGCTGGAAAACATGCTCAGCCCGAACCCGAACCCCGGGCGCAGATGCATCACCCGGGCCATGGCCGGGAACTGATAATGGCCGACGAGTTCGGCGCGGGCGGGAATGGCGCTGTCGGCCACCAGTTGGCGGGCGGTGGGAACGAGGTCGATATCGACATACCCTGGCAGGCCGGTGCCCGCGAGGGTATCCGCCTGCGCCCAGTATTTTACCATCCGGTTCAACCGGCCGGCATCCGGGCCCGGAGCTCTTTGCGCCACCCGGAGCATCGCGTTGATGGCGCTGCGTCCCGCGCCATAGCCGCTGGAATTGCGCGAGATCTCGCGCCCTCGAAGGTGTTCAGGCAGGGCGCCGCGATAGATCATTGGCTCATACGAATCATAGCACCAGCGAACGATGTTCGTCTGTTGCGGATCGGTCACCGCCCACGGGCTGGCCTCCAGCCAGGCGATCATTTTGACGACGTCCCGAAACAGGCTCAAACCGTAACCCGCGGTGTAAGGGTGGCGGCCGTGCTGGATGAACGAGCCATCGCGGTAGAAGCCGTCACCGGAGGTGACATACGCGAAAACACTGCTGGCACCCGCGCCCGCCACATCGCTGAGGCCGTCCCGTGCGGCGGCCACCTTGGCGGCGTTATTCCCCACCGCGCCGCGCACGCCCACGGCCTGGGCTTTCCACACCCGGTTGGCGCCGGTCATGGTGACCGCCGGGCTGAACTTATCGATGGCCTTGCAGAAGTTCGTGATCTGGGTGCCGGAAAGCGCGGGGTACATCAACACCATGGCATTGTTCAGGGCCATGGGCACGCCGATCTCCCAATCCCACCAGTTATTGTAGGCGGTTTTGGTCTCGTTATACCGGTTGGTGTACATCCAATCCAGGGCGGAGAGAATATCGGCTGCCAGGCTGGGGTTGCCGTAAAGCGACGAGCCGGTCATCGCCCAACCCTGAGCCATGGCGCTCAGCCGGCTGTAGCAGGTCGTCAGGTGCGCGGAAACCGTGGTGGTGGCCGCATCGCTCCAGAGGTAGGTGCGCCCCGCCGCCTTGTTCAGGCTGCTCCATTGTGAGTTGGCCGTGGACGCCGCCGAGGAAACCCGCGCCGCAATGATGGAGTCATTCAGGTCGATGTTCGTGCCGCCGATCATGAAATTCCGCCAGCCGCTGCGAAGCAGCTCGAAATCATCGGCCAGCACCGGCAAGCCGGTGAGCAGCAGCAGGGCGGCCATGAACCCGAGGGCCAGGCGCGCCCGAACACGGTCCGCGGCGAACAAACCGGCAAGCCAGCCGCGCCAGAGCAATGCGGGCGGGTGAATATTCAACCGGCCAGCCGTCCTTTGGGCAGGTGCGCCCGTTGTGGGATCTAACATCACTTTGTTGGTGGATGATGGCCAAAAGCCGGCAAAGTTCCAATACTCCATTCGGGTTATGTCAAATATTTTAACTTGCGCCATTCCGGCCCCGTGCTATTCCTGCCGGGCCACTTCGCCATGCCATGAAACATTCG
>JBBQYD010000257.1:0-7658 GCA_038209025.1 Verrucomicrobiota bacterium
CATCGGCAAAGTCCGTCAGGCCTTGCAGGTCGGCGATTGGAAACAGGCCCGGCTGCTGGCCCGGCACAATGAAGCCTACGGCCGTGAATTTAAGCGTATCGGCGCGAAGGTTGCCGCACTGGCTCGCGAGATGAATTGGGCGCCATCGGGGGGTGCCAGCCCAAGAGGGAACACCGATACGGATGCCAATCAACGACAACGTCCGGTATTCCTACCCGATCAAACCCATGCGCCCAAGGCTGGAAACCTCGCGCCGAAATGAAGGCCCGCCGCTGGTTCTTCCCACCCCTCTCAGGCTATCTCAGGTTCCTCCCGAAAGCACTTCCGGAACACGCCAAGCGCCACCCGCCAAATCCGCGCCCAAAGCCCGTTCCACCGCCCGGACTTGCGACTGGAGATAACGGCGGACCTCAGCATCGGCCACCGGACCTGCCTGGCATGTCAGGTCAAACGCAAGCTGCCCTGAATACGGCCCAGAACCACATCAAACGGATGCGCCGGGACGTCGTTGCACATGGAAGTCTGGACGGGTTGCCGCGAGGCCGGCACAGAGCCGCAGCAAAGCCCAGCGCAATATTGTTCCCTTTTCGCTGGCCGCCGCGTGGGGTTTCCGTCGGCTTGGTGGGTTTGTAATTCGGGTTGGGTTCACGCTTCTGGGCATTGACGGTAATCAGGTAATCCGTCAGCCACTGATTCAGCGCTTTCACCTGGTCGGGCAGTTCCTGTGCGAGGTCATGGCGTAAAGTTGTTTGGGATGCGGATTGACCACGTCGTCCGCCCCGCCGTTGCCATTCGCGCCGTCGTTATCGTCGAAGCCATGCCCACGCGGATTGGCGCGGCAGATGTGCCACTTGCCGAAGTGCGCGGTGGCGTAACCGGCTCGCTTGAGCACCTCCGCGAGGGTCGTCTCGCTCGTCGGCAGCTCCATCGAAGCCGACGACGTGCAGCACTGTCAACGGTGCCAGCAGCAGGCCGATGATGAACAAGCGGGTTGATACTGCCCGCTTGTTCATTTGTTTAGTTCCTTTGGCTGCTTCCCTTGCGCGCCAATGTAACGGTCGAATTCGTCGCCCGCGCCGGTGGCGCGAGGGTCGTGGGTGGCTTTTAACTCGGCAACGAGCCGGGTGTCGAGTTCCTTGACGGTACCGGCGTAGGCAGGATCCTCGGCAATGTTTTTCAACTCGAACGGGTCTTTTCGGAGGTCGTATAACTCCCGCGCCGGACGCTTGCCGAAGGCGCGTTCGAAAGCCGGATCGTCACGGTGTGTCAGCAACCAAGCTTTCGATATCCCGGCGTCCACGTCAGGAAAACCAGCGTAGGTTTTCCGGGCAAGCTCATCAAAATCCGGCACCTTGCCCGCGGGCGGGTCGCCGACGGGCCAGCGATGGGGCCGAAAGTTGCGGATGTAGTGGAAATCCTTTGTGATTAGGGTGCGCATCGGATAGCCGACGCCGCGTTGATCACCGTCATCACGGCCGCGCGTGACGTGACGTTCCATGCCAGTGAGGACGTGGTCGCGAGTCGGGTCAATCTGGCCGGATTTGTCGGAGAACAGGACGTTGAGCAAACTGTGCGCGGTCATTGTCGGCGGCGGTGTCAGTCTGGCGGCTTCGAGGAAGGTCGGCGCGAGATCGGCGAGGCTGACGAAATCGTCCACGACCCGCGCGCCCCGGACCCGCGCGCCCCAGCGCACGGCCAGCGGTTGGTGAGTGCCCGTGTTGTAGCAGGTGGCTTTGCAGCGCGGGAACGGCCAGCCGTTGTCGCCGGTTATCACGATGAGCGTGTTGTCGATTTCACCCGTTTTTTCCAGCTCGGCGAGCGTCTCGCCGGCTTCTCGGTCGAAGGTTTGCGCGGCAAGGTAGTAGTCGCAGATATCGCCACGGATGGTGGCGTTGTCGGGAAGGTAAGGCGGTACCACTACCTTGGCCGGATCGAGCCCGTTTTTCACGCCGCTGCCGGGTTGGTAGGGCCGGTGGGGGAAATGGCTGCCGAGCCAAAAACAGAACGGTTTTCCCTTCGGCCGTGCGGCGATAAACCTGGCGAAACTTTGGAAATGCGGTCCGGCGGCGTTATTCGATCGGCCCTCATCGGTGCCGGGCCCGTAGCCCTTGCCCGTGAGGCCGACAAAGTAGCCGGCATTTTTCAGCAGGTCGGGATAGACCGGGAACTGGGCGGGGATGAAGCCGTGGAGGTTGGCGCCCTGGGCGAGTCGCCAGTGCCATTGGCCGGTGAGGATGGCGGCCCGCGACGGGGAGCATGACGGCGCAGCAACGTGGGCGTTGCGGAAGAGCACGCCTTCGCGCGCGAGCCGGTCAAACGTTGGCGTATGGATTCCCGCGGTGCCGAGACATGAAGCATGCGGCCAGGCCCAATCATCGGCAAGCAAGAGCAGAATGTTGGGCTGCGGCGCCCTGGGTGCATCGGCGGCACGGGGTGCCGCCAATGGTGTCAGCAACAGGGCGGTGAGGAGTATGATGCTTTGTTTCATAGCTTGGTAGCGGGCGCGGTTGTCGGCACGGCGATGCGCCGGATTGTTGGCGCATTCACCCATAATTTGGCAGCGTCGGTTACACCGCCGCTGCCACAAACGCAGTGTATGACGGAGGATGATTGGAGTCGAGCGTGGTGGGGGCGTTGAGCTAACGGCTTTCAGCGCCCACTTTCTACAGAGTCAGTGAAAAACGGCGGATGGCAGGCCAAAGTCCGCTTCGCCCGCCGCATTGGTGATGGTGGTGCAATTGAAGATCGGATCCATCACGGGTGAAAGCGTCGTATCAGGCGAGCGCGTGTAATCCACGACACTCTGCAATTCCTTCACGTTCGGGAGCCGCCAGTCGTTGTGCCCGAGATATGTTGCGGCGTTCTTCGCCTGCGCCCATGCCAGCGCGTCCTGCCAGTTCATGCCTTTGCCGCTGTCGGCCTTCGACCACATCAGGCCGCTGGCGCGGTCGGTGATGGTGCCGTCGCGATGGTCGCGGAAGTCGTTCTTGCCGTAGTTCGGATTGCCGCGCACGCACAGCACGAAGAAGGTTTTCTCCATCCCACCGCCGGGCATGAACAAATCATAGCCTTTGATGCGGCCATCGGCGAAATTGACGCCGAAGAGCTTGTCGAAGCCGCGCGCCCCCTTGCCGACGTACTTCGTCTTGGAGGCGTATTGGGAATCAATGACCCGCTCGCCGGTGCGCGGGTCGCCGTAGGCGAATTTGAAGAACCTCGTTAGGTGCTGAGTATTCATAGTTTGATGCGTGACGGAATGGCCCCTTGCACAGCCCATGCTTCGGCTATTTCGGCAATTGTCGCCCATCGCACCTGCGGCAGGGCAAACCGGGAGGCCCATTTTTCGATAGCCTCGATGCCATCATCGGAACCGACGATGCGCAACGTGCGCGGCGCGACCATCACCGACACGCCAATGACTTTGGCATCGCTGACGCTGGGGGGCTTTGCGTGGGCAAATTGCTCCAACTCGTTCAAGCCCAGGTGCCCGCTGCCGAACGCGATGAGTGTACCGGCCGGGTCATGGACGGCGTATTCGGCGGAACTCGTGGGACGCCAGAGGCCGATGGCACGGTCGTCAGCCCCCAACCCGTGGCCCGGGCGGTGGGCGAAGCCCCAAAGCACTTGTGCCTGCTAGGTCGCGCCGTTGCGGGCCTGGACGGGTTTCCGAAAACTGTCGAGCTCGGTCACGAGCACTCCGGAGGCGACGCCAGTTGGGTGACCGCCGAGCCGTTGGGTGGCCGCGGCGCAGTTGGGACGGTCGGGGCGTTGCTGCTCAGTCATGCCGTCGAGGCCGGTTTTGCCCTTCTGCGAAGCGGACAGTTCGATCACTCCTTTCGGAGTCAAATCGCGCTCGGCCAAGCCGGGGTAGCCTGGCGCGTAGCGAGGGACTTTGAACACGACGTTCCACAAATGGCCGCGCATGTCCTTGCCGGAAAGTTCGCCCTGGGCGAGGATGCCGCCGACTGCCTGCGGTATCTGGTCGCGACGAAGCCGAGGACGGTTGCGCAACGGAAGTTGAGGGGATGGTAGGGCGCAATGAGGCTAGCGGAATCCCTGGCGGGGATTGGGTCTTGAGGCTGGGCGGAAAGTGGGGTCGGGTCACAGCCCGTGCAGCCGGAAGAACTGGGCGGGGACGGTGTTGGTGACCAGGGTGACGATCCAGTTCGCGTTGGTGGTCCAGGGCGAAGTCACGAGGTTCCAAGGCCCTGCCAGGTTGCTGGCGGCTTCGAGTTCGACGATGCTGCCGTTATTGGTCCAGGTAAGCGAGTTCACGGTGGCCTCGGTGGTCAGTTGTGTACTGAGCAATTGGAGCGACGGCGTGGGCTGGGTGGAATAGTCGTATCCGCTGGCCGAGGTGATCGTGGCTCCGGGGGTTAGCACGTCAACGTGAACTACGGCTTTGCCAGACACCGACTCGTGACCAAAGTGATCATAGGCCGAGAGGTATAAGGTCACGTTTGGTGATGCCTCATAGCCCGGGCCGGGAAACAAGTTAACCAAGATGTTGGTGGATATAGAGCCTCCCCCATTCGCCGAATTCAGGATCAAGGGCGCGGGGTTGCCGGAGTTGTTAACGAGGTAGGGGGACCAAAGAGAGGCATGGCCGGTGGCCGATGGTGTGCCGTCAAATTCCGCACTCAAGTAATAGGTTATTCGCAGGACAACGTAACTGGCTCCCTGGGGCAGTGTCCCAACGCTCAGGACATCCCAAGACTGGAGGGTTCCCACGGTGGAACCCTCCCAGCCGACGTAGGTGGAGAATACATTGCCATGGAGCATTCCTAGTGTAGCGAAGACGGCGCCGCCGTACTGACTTTTGGTCATCGGGCACACCCAGTTGTCGTTTAGGCTGGCTGGCGGTGGGGCATTCACATCGGTGGTTATATCGATTTGACAAAAGCTGCTGCCTCCTTCGTTCAGTCCGACCAGCGCGCCATAGATTGGCCTGGCCTGGACGGCGGCGGGGCCAAGGCACAGGGCGGCGAGGGCTAGGGCGGCGAACGAGGCGTGTTGGAGGGTGGGTTTGCTTTGCATGGGGGCTCTCATGAGTCTAGTTAAACGAGGAAAGTGGCCTAGTGTCAATTCACTTGTGGTTGTTTCGCCGTAATGCGTTTGCCGGTAAGCTGCGTCACATATTGGGCCAGTGTGCCGGCTTCGGCGATCACATGAAAGACCGAGCCTTGAGTCAACTCCCACGCCGTGATCACCGGGGGACGACGACGACGCACACCACACCGTCGCAACAGGGCAGAGATAAAAGCCCAAGAGACAAATTCTTGGATATGCTTATCCCGTTGACTCCCGTTTCATCTTGGGCAAGCTTGGCGGATGGGCAGACCGAGCTTTCCGACTACTTTGAAGGAGTTTCGCGAACAATTTTCGGAGGAAAAAGCCTGCTTTCAATATCTGGCGCAAAGTCGTTGGCCAGACGGCTTTGTTTGTCCCCAATGCTCCGGCAGGACGTATTGGGTCAAGGCCCGGCGGCATGTTTATGAATGCTCTGAGTGCGGCCATCAAACTGCTGCCACAGCCGGAACGATCCTGCACCGCACGCACTTTTCGCTGCGCGAGTGGTTTTGGGCTGCTTACTTGGTGGCCACTCATACGCCTGGCATGAGTGGCACCCAACTCCAACGGCAGATGGGGTGCAGTTACAAGACCGCTTGGTATTTATTGCATCGGCTTCGGCGCGGCATGGTTAATGAAAGTCGTTCTTCACTGCGTGGTCGCGTGGAAGCCGATGAGGTCATTATTGGGGGACCTGTCAGCGGGAAGACAGGTCGTGGAGTCACCAAGGATGAAAAAAACACTCTGGTCTTTGGGGCTGTGGAGGTGATCGTTTACACCGACAAGCATGGAGCGTGCATGGAGAAAGCCGGGCGGCTTCGGCTGGCAGTGACGCAACGGGCCGATGCCATCTCGATTCGCCGCTTTCTTACTGCCCAAGTGCAACCGGGCAGTGAAATTTGCACGGATGGCTGGAGAGGCTATTCCAAGACGGCCTTGGCCGACTACCACTACGAGCTGCATCATCCCGAGACTCATGCGCTACATATCCACCGCGCTTTCGGCAATCTCAAAACGTGGCTCAACGGCACTCACCATGGGGTTGATCCGAAGTATTTGCAGAACTACCTCGATGAATTTGTGTTTCGTTTCAACCGCCGGAAGACGCCGATGGCGGCATTCCAAACTTTATTGGGCTTGGCTGCCCACAAAGATCCCGTCGGTTACGAGGAAATGACACTGCGGGAGTCAACGGGAGAAGCATTTCTTGGAATAAAGTCTTGAAGGTGGCGGCGGAGACAACTGTTTTCGTTCGCATCCACAGTGTAGTGCGCCATTTTGTCTCATAGTGCAAGGCAAAAATTGCCTGGTGACACTCATTTGCAGTGTGTCTCTCGGCTCGAAATACTCGTCGAATTCCTATACGGCATTGGTTCTAAACCCTGCAAGGCTGCGGTGGCAAGGCCGGGGTGTGCCGAACCTGCCGCTCTCCATACGCTGGGGGCATGGGTGTGACTGCTCGCTGGTGAAAATGGGTCCAATCCGAAGGGGTGCCCATAGCCGTTCGACATGCGGACCAGAGTTTTTAGTGGGCGGCGAAAAGTACTCACTTGGTCACGCATCCCCAAGACCAATAAACGTCGCATTCAACAAGCCCGTTCACAGTGCGACCAGCGGCCAAAAGCTATCAACCCAGTGAAGCTGCTGGTGGACAGCTTGGATTCGGCGTTCGGCAGGTCTCTCGGAGATGCCGCACCGTGGTACGGGGAAGGATGCACGGAGCTTGCCGGACAGAGAACCGGTTGTGTACTCTCGGGCACGTGACCGGTGTAAAATGCATGGCAGTGTTGAAGGCGTTGGGTGAAATGAATCGCCTGCGCATTATGCGCTTGCTGCTTAAGGAACAACTTGGCGTGAGCAGTATAGCCCACCGGTTGCGGATGTCGGAATACAACGTGTCCAAGCATTTAAGAATCCTGAAGGAGGCTGGCTTGCTGGAGATGGAGAAGGCAGGCAAACAGCGGCTCTATGGCGTGGCCCCCGGCCTCAAGGTTCATTTGGCCACTAATCGGAACGTGCTGGAACTGGACTGCTGTACGTTCCGCTTCGATAAGCTGCCGAGGTAGCTCCCCGTGCGAAAGTGAAGAGAGGGCTTGAGTGTGGCGTGCTTCACTTGCACTATTGCGCAGATGTTCCATAAAAACGATGCAATCTAACGTGACAGGAGAAGCGATGCCAGCGGCGAAGGCACGCTACATCATGATTGGCGGATTCCTCGGCGCAGGCAAAACGACCTCACTGGCCAAGTTGGCCCGTTGGCTCCGTGACCGAGACCAGCGGGTGGGCCTGATTACCAACGACCAAGGCAGCCATCTCGTTGACACTACGATGCTGTTGGCTAAAGGATTCCCGGTTGAAGAAATCCCCGGCGGATGCTTTTGCTGCCGATTCAATTCGCTGGTGGATGCGGCCAAACGCCTGACGGCGGCGAGCCGCCCGGATTGCTTCCTCGCCGAGCCGGTAGGAAGTTGCACCGATTTGGTGGCCACGGTGACGTACCCTCTGCGACAGCTTTATGGGGAGGGATTCTCCATCGCCCCGCTGAGTGTTCTGGTTGACCCCATCCGTGCGCTGCGAATTCTGGGGTT
>JBBQYD010000258.1:0-7655 GCA_038209025.1 Verrucomicrobiota bacterium
TGGCGCGCTGCCAATATCTGCTGCAACAGGGTTTGTTTGTGGCCGACGTTTGTTATCTCGAACCGGAGGCCGCGCCGCACCGGTTTCACGGACCAATCGTTCCCGGTCCCCTGCCGGACCGCCCGGTGTGGAATTTCGACGGCTGCACCCCCGACGCGGTTTTAACCCGCATGACGGTAAAAGAAGGCCGGCTAGTTTTGCCTGATGGCATGAGCTATCGTTTGTTGGTTCTTCCCAAAGTGAAAACGATGACGCCCGCGCTGCTCCGAAAGATTCGGGATCTGGTTGCGGAGGGCGCGACCGTGGTGGGTTTGCCGCCGGTCAAATCGCCCAGTCTCGCTTCTTATCCCGCTTGCGATGAGGAGGTCGGGAAACTGACCCTGGATCTCTGGGGCGGCGGACCGCCTCCGGACGAACTAACTGAACATCCATTTAGAAAGGGCCGCGTGATTTGGGGCAAGGAACTTGCTTCGGACAATCCAACCGGAGCTAGTTCGAATAGCCCGCCGGGCGCGGTCGAATGGAATTGCTTCGAGCAACGCGATCCCGCCGCCGTTGAACTCTACCCGAGCGCCGGCGTCATGGCGCACCTGATGGAAAAGATGAAAACGCCGCCGGACTTCGATTGTGGTCCGCCCGCCCGGCCTCGTGTCTTTCGTTATATCCACAAACAAATCGCGGGGACCGACGTTTACTTTGTCGCCAACAAAAACCCGCAGGCTGAAGAGGCTCTTTGCGATTTCCGGGTTGAGGGCCGCCGCCCCGAACTTTGGTGGCCAGACACCGGACGCATCGAGCGGCTTGCCGTCTATGATCAGATCGGCGGCCGCACCCGTTTACCCATGCATTTAGACCCGCATGGATCGGTTTTCGTCGTCTTTCGCGCTGGTGAAAGATCTCAGGCGGACCGCATCACCGCGATCAGTCGGGAAGGCCAGCCGATCGTCAATCTGGCCGGCAGGGATCAGGAATTGTCAACCAAATCAGAAACCACCCCGGACGTTACTATTGCGCGGAGTTCCGGAGGGGCCTTCCAAGCGCGGGTTTGGCGAGCGGGGGCATACAGCTTAAGGACCGCCAATGGCAAAACCCTTAACTTTCACGTGGCGTCCATTCCTCAGCCGACGGACATTGCAGGTCCATGGGAAGTCCGGTTTGCCCCGCGCCTGGGCGCCCCCGCACAGATGACCTTCGAGAACCTCGTTTCTTGGAGCGAACATCCCGATCCCGGCATAAAATATTTCTCTGGCTCAGCCATCTATCGCAAGAGCTTCGCTTGGAATCCACCTCCCGTTATCGGCCATCAATCGCCCCTCATCACTCTGGACCTGGGCCGAGTCGAGGTCATGGCCTCCGTCAAACTCAATGGCAAGGTCTTGGGCATCCTTTGGAAGAAGCCGTATCAAATCGAGGTCACCGATTCCCTCAAAGCCGGTGAGAACACACTGGAAATCACCGTGGTCAACCTCTTGATTAACCGTCAAATTGGCGACGAAGAGCTTCCCGAAGACAGCGACCGCAACCCAAACAACTCCCTCAAACAATGGCCGCAATGGCTTCAGGAAGGCAAACCGAGTCCGAGTGGTCGCATCACCTTCTCGAGTTGGAGGACCTGGCACAAAGGCGCGCCCCTGGTTGAATCGGGCCTGCTCGGGCCGGTTCAGTTGCGGGCAACCCAACAAGTGGCCGTCGAATAGCGAAAATAGAACGCTGGCGGCGACCGGCGAATGACCTATCGTCAAGTGACAGAAGTTCAACGCGATGGGTGGAAAACGTTTTTGAGGAATGAAATCAGTGGGACAAAATCTGAAGTTAGAGTGTGTTGCCTCTGCAATACTTGCAGTTAGCCTTTTTGCTTTCAACCTTGAAGCGCAAATAGGTAAAATTCAAGAAACGGTGCCAGAACCAAACTGGCAATTGGCAACGGATGACACCCATATGACAATTGCCGTGGCCGATAATCGACCTGCTATCTATGAGCTTACAAACCCGGCGCAGGGTTGGAATTGGACCCCGGTCCATGCTGAGTTCCCGCTGCTGGGACGGGTGATCGTTGGCAAGTCCCAGACACCAACAATTCCGGACTGGACGTACCAAGATGCGGCGGAGGACGAGACTGACGGCAGGAAAATCACGCTACGGTTCACCAGCACAGCGCCGAAACTGGAGCTTAAGTCCATCTGGTGGGCACGAAAAGGACCAGGTCCGGTCGAACAATGGATGACAGTCCAGAATCAAACGGGAGAAGACCTTATGCTGCACGGTCTGGATATGGTGTCCGCGGATATATCGGTTGTTGCAAACAGCGCCGTGACGCTGTGGCGCTTCAATAAGACACCCCGCGCAGTTGGACCACGTACCACGGTGACGGTTCCTGGACCTGTGTGGGGCCGGACGGCATCCCGCTGCCCACGGTGCGGTTGGAGAACTTTCGTGATGGGCTGGAGGATTTTGCCTACGTCCGCCTGCTTGAATCGGCCATCGCCCGAATCGACGCTTCGCCCGCGTTGCGGGCCGCGCGAACCAACTGGCTCGAGCGTGCCCGTCCACTTCTCCTGGTTCCGGCTGAAGTGTTGAAGAGCAAGACAGATTACTCGCGCGATCCCGCGCCGCTCGGCCGCTGGCGCAACGCCCTGGCCGAAGCCATCATGGAAGCCAGCCCTGAGCCGGCCAATAACGTCAAGTAGCCGTGCATAATGCTTGAAGAACGCCTCTGCCAATAGATAGTTCTCTCTTGCCGGCTGAGCGTCAAAAGACAAATCCCTGCTATGGAAAGAAAGAACTCAACCGCACAACGCGGCACCAGCCAGCTGGCGATTGTAACCATGATGATGTTCGCAACGATTCGCGTGGCACAGGCCGACCGCGTGGTCAAAGTCGCTGCGCCCACCTGGGCAACACAAATTGAAGCGACCTCCAGGTATGCCAACGCCCACGCGGCGTGGAATGCTGCCGACGGCTCGATCGAGCCGCCGATCGCATGGGCGGTGCCGGCCTCTTTCGGCTTGTTCGAAGCGGCGCCGGGACTCCTGTCACTGACCCGCCCGGCCAACAGAATCACCGTGGTCAACGCCTTCTCGGACCGGCTCGTGGGGCGATTGGAAGGCGTTGAAGGTACCTGGCGTGCGGATATTTTCGATTACCGTTTCAAGCCCGCCGGAAGCCGGACTCTCAAGATCGAAGAGGGCGGACTCAGTTTGAACCTGCGCGGTCGCGATGCCTGTTTCACTGTGGTCCTGACACGGTCTGGATTGAATGACGCGACCACGCCATGAATATCTCCATACGCCTCGTGTTTTGTCTGCTGGCCGGGCTCTTTGCAGCCGGCCAGGCTGCCGCCGGTAAGATGGCCGTGAACGGTCTCCGATGCGAATATAGGGCTAATCCGCAGGGCATCGATGTCCGGCAACCCCGCCTGAGTTGGGTCATCGAGGCGGACGGACGCGCGCAGGCGCAGTCGGCTTTCGAGCTGGGCTCGGGCCGCACCGAGCAAAGCTACGGCATTCCCAGCGCGATCCATATTCCCCTCACAGAAGAACATCCAGGTCAATATTGAGAAACTTCGCAAGACCTTTAAATAGAATAGAACCCCCTTCGCTTCGAGCCTGCAAAACGTCGTGACAGGCGAGCGGAGTAATCAAGAAATGCAAACGATGCGCAAAACCAAACGCCTTGCTCTCATCATTGCCCTCGTCCTCATCAGAGGGTTCCGCGCTCCTGCCGCCGCTGGCGAAGAGGAAAACGTCGCGCTTGCCTGGGCGGGCGGTGCGGCGCTTTCCGGTGATTTGTGACATCGTTTCCGACCATAATGCCGCCGACGTGAAAGTCTGCGCCGCCTCGGGCCGCAAGGGACCCGACACCGAAAAGGCTTTTCGGCGCGTTCTGGACCGCAAAGACCGATTCTCCCGTAACGCGGTGGAGCGCGGCATTAAGCTGTCTCCCGCCGCCTCACGGCCGGATCGACGGATCTAAGTTCCAGCCGTGGAGGTGAGTCCCTGGCTCTCCAGTTCGCGCATGCGGTTGACCTTCGGGAGCGAGCGCCCCGCTTCAAATTCGGATTTTACCCACGCGGACACGATCGTTTTGGCGAGTTCCGATCCGATGACTCGCGCACCCAGGGTCATGATCTGGGCGTTATTGCTCTTGCGCAAACGTTCCGCCGAATAAACGTCGTGGCACGTGCCGGCGAACACGCCTTTTACTTTGTTCGCCACCATGGCCATCCCGAGACCCGTTCCGCAAATAAGTATTCCCCTCTCAAATTCCCCGGAGCCGACCCGTTTCGCCAGATTGTAGGCGATGTCTGGGTAATCCACCTTTTGCTTCCCGAGAACGTCCATATCCACCGCCTCCACGCCGAGGGCGCGCAAGTGGTCCACAATGGTTTGCTTGAGGGCTAAGCCCGCATCATCGCAATCGATCGCTACTTTCATAAACAAGGATTGGCCATTCACTTGGTCTGGAGCGGTTCGGCCTCTATTTGGCCAGCGGATCCGCTGGGGGGGGCGCCAGGATGCGACCCGTAACCGTGCGGTTTGGCGGACCAGGACAAGGCGAACAACAGTGTCCCCACACCAGCGAGCGCCGTTAAGGCGGCCAAGCCGGTGTTCCACCCGTATTTCTCAACCAGGGTGCCCAACCCCCAGCCTGACAGCAGTGTGCTCGCGTACGCGAACACGCCGGTAAAGCCGATGGCGGTCGCAGCCAGACGCTTGGTCGCCAGATTGGCAGTGACCGTGCCGACCAAAGCCTGGGGACCATAAATGAAGAAACCAGCCAGACACAGCAGAAGCGTGCTCAACCCGACAGAATGGAGGGGCAACTGCCAAAAAAGCAGCATCGCCAAGCCGGCCAACCCCATAAAAATCAGGCAGACACGGGCGCCCCGCCCGCCAAAAAAGCGATCCGTCATCCATCCGCTGACGAGCATCCCCAGCACCCCTGAGATTTCGAAGGCAGCCACCATCCACCCGGCGTGGGTCAGTTTGACGCCCTTCATTTCTGTGAGCAGCGTGGGACCCCAATCGAGCACCGCGTAGCGCACCGTGTAAACGAAAAAGTTCGCGATGGCGAGCAACCAAATATACTTGTTCCGGAACACCTGGTTGAGCAGCGCGGCGGAGAACTCACTTGCGCCGGCACCCTGTTCCTCGGTCCCCTCGACCTCCGGCAGGCCCAGCGAGGGCGGGGTATCCCGCAGCGTCACCAGCAGGAAAACCGAACAGATGATGGCGAGGCCCGCCGGCACAAAGAAGCATAGTCGCCAGCTATACACCGCCAGATAACCACAGAGCACCACCACCAGGCCCGCACCAATCGAATGAGAGGTGTTCCAAATCGAAAACTTGGTGGCCAACTCCTTGGGAGAGAACCAATGAGTCATGAGCCGCGCGCAGGGTGGAAAGCCCATGCCTTGAACCCAGCCGTTGACCATCCATAACAAGCCGAGCGTGACCACGGCGGAACTGAGCCCGAAAAATATGTTAACGATGGCCGAGAGGAACAAGCCCGCCGCCATAAACGTGCGGGCATTGCTGCGGTCGCCCAGAAAACCGTTGGCAAACTTCGAAACGCCATACAACAGACCGTGCAACGTGAGAAAAAGACCCAGGTCCGATTTACTGATGCCCAAATCCCTCCCCATCGCCGGCATCGCCACGCTCAGGTTCTTGCGCACGAAATAGAACATGGCATAGCCGACAATCGTGGAAAACAGGATGCGGCGCTGCCAATATTTAAATTGATCCTTTATCTCCTGCGGATCCTCAATCATCACCTCCGCAGGCGGGACCGGCGCGAATATCTTCAGCCAGCCTCGTGGGGATCTCAAACTGGGTTCCGCCGTGCGCCGGGATTCCATTGTGTTAAATGCGCTTTACGTTGACTGCTTTAAGAAGCATATCCGTGGGGCTTTGCCCGCCAGCCGAAAGCGCAAAGAACCATGCCAATAATAGCGACTACGATCATGCCTTTAAAACCGGCATCCCAACCGTAGCTCTCTACCAGTTTGCCCATACCCCACCCGGAGAGGACCGTGCTCAGGTACCCGAAAAGCCCCGTTAACCCGACGGCACTCGCGGCGGCACGTTTCGTGGCTAAATTCGCAGCCGCAATGCTGATCAGGCACTGCGGACCGTAAATGAAGAAACCGGATGTGCAGAGCAATATCGTGTTTAACATGGCCGAGTTCCCGGCAATCCGCCAAAACAGGTACATGGAAATCGCTGTTCCCAGCATGTAAAAGACGCATGAGCGGAAACTGCGCCCGCCGAACAGCCGGTCAGTTAACCACCCCCCGACCAACGCCCCTGCCATGCCGGACATTTCAAATGCGAAAACCATCCAGGTTGCGTTCGCCAGGTGAATGCCCTTCGCCTGGGTCAGGAACGTGGGCGCCCAATCCAGCACCGCATAGCGCACGATGTAAACAAAGAAATTGGCAAACGCCAGCAGCCAAATCCATGGATTGCTGAACACATGCTTCACTGCGATCGCTTTCCAATCCTCAGATTCGCCTTGCGAGTCAGCCAGCTTGCTTCCGGCCACTTCCGGCAAGCCTTTTGAGGGCGGAGTATCCGGTAGCATGAACCATAGGAAAATCGAAACACCTATGGCTATCGCTGCCGGAACAAAAAAGCAGAGCTGCCAGTTGTGGTAACGTGTGATCAGGAACCCGCAAAACACCACCACACCGGCTGAGCCTATGTTCGTAGAAGCGTTCCAGATGGACATCTTGGTGGCCAGTTCCTTCGGCGGAACCCAATGCGTGAATGCCCGGGCGCAGGGCGGAAATCCCATTCCCTGAAACCATCCATTAATCATCCAAAAGACCCCCAGCGCAACCACCGCCGAGCTTAGCCCAAACAGAATGTTCATCACCGCGGACATCAGCAACCCCGCGACCATGAAGGTGCGGACGTGCGAGCGGTCGCCGAGAAAACCGTTCACGAACTTCGAGACCCCGTAAAGTACGCCGTGCAGCGTCAGGAACAAACCTAGCCCGGACTTGCTGATGCCCAGGCTCTCCTCCATCACCGGCATCGCCACGCTGAGGTTCTTCCGAACGAAATAGAAAGTCGCGTACCCGAGGATCGTGGCGACAATGACCTTTTTTTCCCAATATCGGAAGGTTTCCTTGATCTCCGCAGGATCCGTAATTTTCAGTTCCGACGGCGGAGCGGGTTCGAACATCCTGAGCAAATAAGGAAACCGCTTTGGGGGTTTCGCCACTGGCGAGGTAGAAACAGTGTTCATGGGAATGTGAGACAATCAAATAGGCCAAAGCCCGTTTGGACCGAAGATCTGTTTTAGAGACGGTTCCATCAGACCGGTCCGCGCCGCCAGGTCCAGCGCTGTAAATCGCCGGCGCATGCAGAACGCCTGCCAATAACTCTCGCGAAGTCGTTCGCGCGTGATGCCAATCTCCTCAGGTTCCACCGGCGCCCCCGCCTGCTGGAGCATGCCTTTCAAAGTGCTCAGCGGCAGGAGTTGCGCGCTGAGTCTCGCCCGCAACTCCGGCCACGCGGTCTTCAGCAAGGTCAACTGCGCCCGCAGTTCATCGGGGGTGCTGTGCTTGGCGCGAAGTTCCTTCGCGGCGCCTGCCACCAGTTCCTCCTCCTTCAGCCATTCGCTCGCTCGCGCCACCCACGATTCAG
>JBBQYD010000259.1:0-7646 GCA_038209025.1 Verrucomicrobiota bacterium
ATCCCGTTGACAACTTAATCCTCCGCTTTCCGGCATTCACTGCTGGAGGCCCCGCTGTGCCCCGGTGTCAGCCTCCTTCACCAATCGATCGACTGCCATCGCGATTCCCAACCGGCCAATCCCCCTATTCGGAATCGCCGGATCCCTGTTATAATCCTTGCTAACCGGCGTCCGCCGGGGTAGTATAGGCGCAGGATCGAGTTCGTTACTCTCTTACAAATGTGTTCGCCCGGTTTTCGGCGATGCTTAAGTTGAGGTCTTCTTTTGCCCCCTTTGTGCGGTAGTTCCGCGTTTCAATGGTTTGGTTGTGAGGTTAAAAAGCCTGCGGATTTTACCAGGCCCCAGTTCCAGCTTCAGGTCGGCCGGCCAACCCTTTGGTCGATCGACGGCAATTCGCATGGCAGATTAAAAGAATTTATGGAAAACACGAAATCGGTGTCTTCGGAAACAACCGGGGTTTCGGCCTCCGGCAACGGCTTAACTCGAGCGCAAGCCATTGCGGGCCTTGTGCTCACGATGTTCTGTTCACACGCTGCCAGCGGGGCTTTGGCGCCAGTCGATCTCGGAACCGCCGGGAATTATGCGATCCTCACTAAAACGGGGATCAGTTCCGTGCCGCCATCGGCAGTAACAGGGGCCATGGCGGTAAGCCCGATCGACTCGACCGCCATAACGGTTTTTTCATTGATCATGGATCCCACGACTCGGTTCTCGCGGTCCACGCAGGTAACTGGGAAGATTTACGCGGCGGACTATACTTCCCCCACCCCTATCTACCTAACGACCGCGGTAGGAGACATGGAAACCGCGTACACAGATGCCGCGGGACGAACTTTGCCGGACCATACCGAACTGGGAAACGGTAATATTAGTGGATTGACCCTCGCGGCAGGCCTCTACAAATGGGGAACCGGCGTCGACATTCTGTCAGATGTCGTCTTTTCGGGCAGCCCGACTGATGTTTGGATTCTTCAGGTGGCGGGTAATCTTACTGTAGGCAGCGGCGCGGGCGTTCAGTTGAGCGGCGGCGCGCAGGCCAAGAACATCTTCTGGCAGATTGCTGGCGGGGTGGGCGTTGCTTTGGGAACGACCTCACACCTTGAAGGTGTCGTATTGGCTGCCAAAGCCATCAGTCTGAAAAATGGCGCAACAGTCAACGGCAGGTTATTGGCGCAAGCTGCTGTTACTCTGGATGGCAATGCCGTCACCGCCCCAGCCTCCCTTACCAGCGTCGCCTTGCACTCGGCGTCAGCATTGGCTGGTCCCTATGCGAATGTTTCGGGTCAGTCGGTCAATTATGCGACACGTACCATTACCACCCCCCAGCCAAGCAGCACGCGGTTCTATCGGCTTTGGGCGAACGAGACGCTTACCATTAACAGTATCAGCGTCTCCGCAGGCAACCTGGTAATAACCTACGAGTAAGAGCGCAAGGCATTATGAGAGCGCCAAAGGCGCGATAATTCCTTAGCTGGGGCGAGGGTCGGTGCTCCCTACGGACGAGCACCCTCGCCCCAGGAACTTGCCCGCGAAAAACCATCCCAACAAGAATATCTGCTGGCCTTTTCCTGCAAGGGCAGGTCGTTTTGCCCTTCGTGTCACCAGAAACATGTCCAGGCCAGCGCCCAATTCATCCTCGGCCAGGTGGTAGCCTCGGTCCCGCATCGCCACTATGTGCTGGCCATCCCCAAAATGCTGCGCCCCTGTTTCCAGCGGCACCGCTACCTGCTCAGAAGCCTGTGCAAACTGGCCCACGAGAGCCTAAAAGAGTACCCCCGTACGGCCCTGGATTGTCCCAAAGGGGTGCCGGGTATCATCATGACCTTGCACACCTTTGGCGAATTCGAGGTCTTCACTCCCACCGACTTCCTGGCCGCCATCACCCAACACATCCCGGACAAAGGCACCCAGATGGTCCGTTACTACGGCTGACCCTAAAGCCGCGCGGAGAACTTCTGAAACCACAAACCAGGGAAGGGGTGTGTACCGACTTGACCCATTTAGCCCTCGAAAGCAGTGCCGCCAAGGCAGTAGCAGCCTGCGAGGTCAGGGCGGGGTGACCTCCCAGGGGTGTGTCCTTATTGAGGACCGGGCTGGGACCGGCTGATCATGAATATCGCGAGATCGGCGTTAAGGTTCGGGTCCTCGAATATCTCGACCCCCGTTTCGGTATCGAGAAACACGCGTCGATGCACCTGAATGCCCTTGTGGGCGCAAAAATCCTCAAAATCAGCAATGGTGAAGAAACGTATGTTGGGCGTGTTATACCACTCGTTGTGGAGCACACCAGACTTGGGCGCCCGGCCTTCTTCGCCCAGCATTTTGCGCAAGCGGTGGTACGCAAAGTTCGGGATGCTGACAATGGACATGCGTCCCACCCGGGTGATCTCCAGGATGGCCCGTTCCACGTCATAAACCGCCTGCAAGGTTTGGGAGAGGATCACGCAATCAAACTCGCCCGTGGCGAACGCGAAACCTTTGTTGATGTCGGCCTGGATGACGTCCAAACCCCGGTTTACGCAGGTGAGTATCTGGTGCTCATCCAGTTCCACTCCCACCAATCGGCGGTGGTTGATGGCGTTAAGACGGGCGAGCAACCGGCCGCTGCCGCAGCCAAGATCCAGCACGCTGGCACCCTGCGGAACCAATTCCATGATGCGGTCATAGTCGATCCGATGCTGGGTAAAAATGCTGGTCGGCCCGTGGGTATCCAGAGGATTGCCGTCTGGGCCGTCGGTGGTGGTGGCCAGTTGGGCCAGCCAGGACCGGGTCATTTCGCCGTAAATCGGAAAATCATCCTCCAGCAGGAAGGCATCGTGGCCGCACTCGCTTTGCACATCGCAGTAGGTCACCGGCGCCTTATTGGCCACCAGCGCATTGACGATTTCCCGGGATTGTGCCGGAGGAAAGAGCCAGTCGCTGGAAAAGCTGATCACCAGCCATTTGGTGCGGGCGCAGGAAAGGGTTTGCGCGAGCTGCCCGGCCGAGCCGCCCAGGTCGAAAAGGTCCATCGCCAGGGACAGGGCAACATAGCTGTTCGCATCGAAACGCTCGACGAATTTGGTGCCCTGATAGCCCAGGTAGGAACCGACGGAAAAAGTCTTTTCAAACTCGATGGCAACATCCCGGGGCTGCAGCCGGGTGGCCTCGAATTTCTCCGTCATGGCCTGGGGCGATAAATAGGTGATGTGCCCGATCATCCGGGCAATCGCCAACCCGACCTCCGGTCCTTTGGGCTTGTCATAATACTGGCCCCCGTGAAAGTGGGGGTCGCGGAGAATGGCGTTGCGCCCCACAACATCAAAGGCGAGCGCCTGGCTGGTGAGCCGGGGTGAGGTCGCCAGCAGCACAGTGCCGCGCGCCTTGCCCGGGAACCGGGTGGCCCAGGTGAGCGCCTGGTGGCCGCCAATCGAGCCGCCCACCACCGCCAACAATTGTTCGATGCCCAAATGCCGGATCAACCGATACTGCACCTCCACCATGTCGCCGATGGTCACGGTTGGAAAATCACGTCCGTAAGGCTTCTGAGTACCGGGTTTGGTGCTCCCCGGACCCGTCGTGCCGCGGCAGCCGCCGAGCAGGTTCGGGCAGATCACAAAAAAACGGTTCGTATCCACCGGCTTGCCCGGACCAACAAGCACATCCCACCAGCCCGGATCATCACTTTCATCGTGGCGCGCCACATGAGAGTCGCCGCTGATGGCGTGGCAGATGAGCACCGCGTTGTCTTTAGCCGGGTTGAGCTTGCCGTAAGTCTCATAGGCCACGGTGACCTCAGCCAGGGATCCGCCCGACTCAAGCTCAAGGGGACCTTCGAGCGTCACGTGCATCGCGTAGCGCAGGGGCTTCGCATGCCGGGCACAATCGCTGTCGAAATGGATTGGGTTCACCTTCAGATGTTCCTGGAGTCGCTCAGGCGAGCAGGGCCTTGCAGGCGCCGTGCAGCTTTTTCAAATTGGGTTCGGACTTGGCTTCGATATAGCAGCGAATGAGGGGTTCCGTGCCGCTTGCCCGGAACGCCACCCATTCGTTGTTCGGCAGCAGATACTTGAAACCGTCCGTGGTGATGAACTTTTCGACCTTGAAAGGTCCGATCTTTTGCAACCCCGAGCCAAGCTTGGCTAGCAACGCCTCCCTGGTATCAGGGCGGATGGCGACGTTGATCCGTTCGGTATGAAATTCGCCGGTCTGTTTTTCCAGTTCCTTGAGAATTCGCCCGAGGGATTTCCCTTCGGTGGCGACCAACTCAGCCATCAGCAGGCACGCCAGGATGCCGTCTTTCTCCGGGACGTGGCCCTTCACGCTCAGGCCACCGGATTCCTCGCCGCCCACAATAATCGGTTCGCTTTCCATGAGCGCGCCGATGTATTTGAAACCAACCGGCGTTTCATGAACCTTTACGCCCAGCAACCCGGCGACCGCATCGACCTGGTGGCTGGTGGGCACGGTGCGCACGACCGCGCCGGTCCAGCCGCGGTTCTTCTTCAAGTGATAGAGAGCCAGAGCCAGCACTTGGTTGGGGGTAAGCCAGGTCCCGTCTTGGTCCACGATGCCAAACCGGTCAGCATCGCCGTCGAGCCCCAATCCCAACTGCGCCTTGCCACTCCGCACTAATTTGCTGACCTCGGCCATCCCCTCGGCGTTTGGCTCCGGGTGGTGCCCGCCGAACAGCGGGTTCAACTCGTTGTGAAAGACCGTAAGTCGGGCCCCGGCTTCCTCCAGCAACGTGTCCAGATATCCCCGCCCGGTGCCATACATCAATTCGACCCCTAGTTTCAGCCGGGCCTTCTTGATGGTCTCAAAATCCACCAGCTTGCGAAGCTGTTTGAAGTAGGCGGGTTTCGGATCAAAAGTTTTGCACTCGAAGGTGCCCACGACCGCGGCGTTGAACTGCCAGTTGGAGGCCTGCAGCCGCGCGATGTTCGATTCTATTTCGCCCGTCACTTCCGGATGCGCCGGCGCGCCGTTCGCGGTTGAGAATTTCAGGCCTTGATAAGGCGCGGGGTTGTGGCTGGCGGTCATGTTGATGCCGCCAACCGCCTTGCGGAGGCGAATGGTGTGGGCAATCACCGGTGTCGGAGCGTCGCGGTCGGTCATCAACGGCTGCATCCCGGCCGCCTTCAGCACCTCGGCCGCTGCCAGCGAAAACTCGCGCCCGAGAAACCGCGTGTCATACCCCAGGATCACGGTTTTCGAAGGCGCGTCCTTCAACCCATTCAGGTATTCGGCAATGCCTTGCGTTGCCACCCGGACATTCTCAAAGGTAAAATCCCGCGCAATCAAGCCCCGCCATCCCGAGGTTCCAAATTTGATCGTTGTTGCCATGGTAAAAAGAATTTGCTCTGTGGGTCTGGCCAGCTAATCGCGGCGGGCGCCCACGCCCTGCCCGCTCAATGCGGCAAGCGATGAGGCTTCAGCTTTTCCAATCAAACGCGCGTTTCTTCACCGCGTAAATGTAACCGACCAATAAAATGCCAATGAATGAGAGCATCGCGACGAGGATCATGGCCCCGTTGTGACGAAGCATATCCTTGTAAACCACCGCCCAAGGATACAGGAAAACCACTTCGATGTCGAAAAGGATGAATAACATCGCAACCAGGTAAAACTTCACCGCCATCCGCGGGCTGCCCGAGCCAATGGGTAGCATGCCGCACTCGTAAGCGGTGTCTTTGATGGCTGAACGGCGGCCCTTCTTGCCCAGGACGATCGACATGATCAACATGCCGAAAGAGAATCCCACAGCCAGCAGGACCAGCATCAGCACCGGCACATACTGCGTCAGTTGCGACTTTTCCATGGCTTGAATGTAAAATGCCCGCCCGCTTTGGCAAGTCCTGACTCAAGATGGCCGGAAACTTTGGAAACCGGCGTGCGGCGCCCGCCGAGCCAAAATCGTTACCCCATGGATGCGGGGCGAGGGACGGGGAATCAAAGCCGGGCCGCGCTAACGGCGGGTGGTCTCAAGGAAGCCTTCCAACTTGATGCGGCGCGTCGGGTGTCTCAACTTGCGCAGGGCCTTTGATTCGATCTGCCGAATACGCTCACGCGTCACGCTGTAATGCTTGCCTACCTCCTCCAGAGTGCGCGGGTAGCCATCCGCCAACCCGTAGCGCAGTTCCAGAATCCGACGCTCTCGCTCGGTCAAACCGGTCAGCACCTCGCCCAGCTTGCCCTTCAGCAGGTTGAAACTGGTGGCGTCGATGGGGCTCTCAGCGCTTTTGTCCTCAATGAGATCCCCCACGTGGGTTTCCTCCGCTTCGCCAACGGGTGTCTGCAACGAGATCGGTTGCTGGGCCATGCGCAGGATGGCCCGCACGCGCTCCACCGGCATTTCCATGGCATCGCCCAATTCCTCAGCCGCAGCCTCCCGCCCGAGTTCCTGCATCAGTTGCTTCTGTGTCCGCCACAAGCGGTTGATGACCTCCATCATGTGGACGGGGATGCGAATGTTGCGCGCCTGGTCGGCGAGGCACCGCGTGACGGCCTGCCGGATCCACCAGGTCGCATAGGTTGAAAACTTGTAACCTCGCCGGTATTCAAACTTTTCCACCGCCTTCATCAGCCCCATGTTGCCCTCCTGGATCAGGTCCAGGAAGGACTGGCCGCGGTTGACATATTTCTTCGCGATGGAAATCACCAGGCGCAGATTCGCCTCCACCATGTGGGTCTTGGCCTCATTGGCCTGCCTGAGGCACCGGCTCAATTCGTCGCATAACGTGCGATATTCGGCCGCTGGCAGGCGAACCAGGCGCTCCAGGGTGCGGGTTCTCTCAAGCCGTTCCCGGGGAGGGATATCCGAGGCGGAAAGTTTGCCGATGCCGACCTTCAGCAGTTGGTCCCGGATATTCTCCAGCACGAGGGTGATCTCATCCAGGAAGCGTTGTTTGAAGCCGAACTTGGGAAGGGAACCGCGCAGCCTGGCATCCAGGTTTTTGAAAAGTTTCCATAAGCGGGGGCGTTGCGACACGGCCGCTTTTTGCCAGGCGGCGAATCGTTGATCCACCCGCTTGTCCAAGGCGCGCACCAGGGGAACAATCCGGCGCAGCCTGGCCAGGTGCTGTTCGCGGTTCTCCCCCAGTTGATCCAGCACCACCCGGTCAAAACGCTCCTTGGGCGGCAGGGAGATCAGTTTCTCGGCCATGGCCAGATGCTCTTTGGCGGTGAAGCCAACCTGGTAAATGATTTCACGGGCCTCGGTCTCCGCGCGCTCGATGCGGCGGCAAATCTCCACCTCCTGGCTTCGGGTTAACAGCGGCACCCGGCCCATCTGGCGCAGGTAAACACGCACCGGATCATCCAGGCTCTTGAACCGCTCCAAGTCGCCATCCACATCACCATCCGCAGGAGATTCACGGTCTAAATCTATGGTTTCGACAATCTCAATATCCAGGTTCCGCAGTTTGGTCAGGATCTGGTCCAGGTCCTCCGGGGTGGTCAGTTCGGTCGGCAGCACCTCCGCAACATCATCAAAGGTCAGGTGCCCTTGTTCGCGGGCCAACCGCAGCAATTCGCAAAATTTTTCGGCTATTCCCGCGCCCGCCTGGGCGGGGGTGGGACTGGCTCCATGCGAACCGTTGGCGGGGGCCTTGCTGACTTTCGCCGGCCTGAGCGCTCTGCGACCCTGGGGCTTGGTGGCAGGCGCC
>JBBQYD010000260.1:0-7619 GCA_038209025.1 Verrucomicrobiota bacterium
GTTCCTCGACCCGTTTTGGGAATCGAAATCCAACAGCCACACGCCCGAGGAATTCCAGGTTTTCAACGCGCCGACTGTGCTGCTGCTCAAAACGGAGCCCAACCAGCCGATCGCGGTTTCGGGAGACCGCATCCGGACCGATTTCTGGATTTCGCATTTCGGCGATCGCCCCCTGGCGCGCCCCAGGCTCGCCTGGACTTTGCGCGCCGGCAAAGAAGTGCTGGCCGCGGGTGGGAGCAATGCCGGGGCTGTCGAACTTGGCGTCGTCCGGTCCCTGGCGCACGCGGAGATCCTGGTCCCCGAACTCCCGAAACCCGTTCATGCGGTTCTCGAAGTTTCATTGGCCGGCGAAGCGGCCCGCAATCAATGGGACTTCTGGCTCTTCCCCAAACGCGGGCCGCAGCGCGGCGAAGGGATCGCCGTTTCAAAACCGCTGCTTCCCAGGTTGTCACCGCTGTATTCCGGGCTGGTGGCCGCTGGAGAAGCAGGAGTCCAACACACGGGTGTTCTCATTTCTTACCTCGGCTCACCCGATGTCGAACCGGCGCTGGCGGCCGGCCAGCGGGTCATCCTCATCAACCACACCGCCGGGAAACCCAACGTAAGCCTGGGCTGGTGGGCGATGGGCCAACAGGTGGGCACCGCCTTCGCCAGGCATCCCGCCCTGGGCGATTTTCCGCACGAAGGTCATTTGTCGCCGCTGGCGTTTCGCATCCTCAAGACCGGGCTGAAACTGCCCAGCCTGGCCGGCCTTGGCCCGGAGGACATGTTTGTTGTGGGCGAAGGCCTGGACAACTACTTCCTGTATGCGGGAGAAGCGCGGATCAAGGCGGGGCGGGCCTTGATGACGTTTGGGTTGGACCTGCTCTCGGGACATCCCGAAGGCACTTGCATTCTGGATGGTTTGATCCGCTATGCGCAGTCAGATGCCTTCAATCCGCAGAGCAAGACCGAGCTGCCCGCAATGGCTGCTGCCCCGAATGGGTGGCAGCGGACGTTGAAGGCCGGTGATGTCGGCCACGATCATTTGCCGATGAATGGGCAGCAACTCGATGTCGCCCGGGCCATGAAGGGGCAGAATGAGTTGATCTGGGAAACCCAGCCGGTTCCAGGGAATGCCCATGAACAAAGCGTGTTCGCGGTAACGTGGGAGGGTGGTATGGGCTACTTCTCCGAGCCCCAGGGATCGTTCGCGCTATATGTGAACGATGAGTTGGCCCTCGACATCCCTGCCATCAGTGAACAGAGCACGACCTGGGACAATTCGGATCGAACGATCAGCCTCAAGTATGAACGCGACCCGGCACGACCAGAAATGGGGCGGATGATCCTGTACCTGCCGTCGTCGAAGACCACACCGGGCAAACCCTTGCGTTTGAAAGTCACTGGCAGCGAGTCGAACAGCCGCCGCTGGTTTGGCGTCTGCGAGACCATTTGCGAGGTGTTTAGCTCACATCCATAGCCTCCGCCATTTCGTCATGAGGAACATCGCACGCGTTGTTCTGCTGGCAGGTTTGATCACCCAGACCTATCAGCCCGACGTCCGTTGTCCGGCCTGGTCTCCGCTTTAACCATTGGCCCCGGACAACCGCCGCTATTCGCCCCTACCCTACCAAGCCGGCTAGCCACTCCGTCCGCAGCACCGAACAACAGTGTTTGAGCTTTGCGGAGCAGAAAGTGCCAGCCAATTTGTATCGAATTAAAGACCGGCATGGCAACCGGGGCCCAAATAAGCCTCGACCTCACGCCCCCGGTAAGGCTATGAAATAGCCACTTCTGCAACTCATGAACTCGAATTTGAAACTCCATCCCTTGGCTCCAGGCTCCCGCATCTGGCCCTTGAGCCTGGCCATTGCGTCCCTAGCCCTGACGCTCCGGGCCGCGCCGTTTGACGCTGTGCCCTTTGGCCTGCCATTGCCCGAGGGCAATGGCGTGATGTGGGAGGACCCGCGCGAGGTTCACAAGGTGGTCGTGCGCTTCGCCGGTGCCCCCCCTGCGCTGGAGAACGTGCGGCTGGAATACTGGGGCAGCCGCTGGCCGGAGCAAAACCTGCCGAAAGACCGAGAGCCGGGCGGCGGCTCAGTCGGTTGGATGGAACTCGGGAACTGGTATACCTATAAATGGCGCGCGGCGGACGCCGAGTCCGTGGGCAGCAACAATACCGTCACGTTCACTTTCCGGCCGGTGAATGCGAAGGAGTTTCCCCAAATGAAGGATTATCCGGTGGCATTCCGCTACACGCTCAAGCTGCGCGTGGTCTCCGAGTCGCCGCTGCCGAAGATCGAGCAGATCGAGGCGTTCACCGATACGACACTGGAGCCGCGCGTGTTCAACCTGGCGTGGAAATCCGCGCCCGGCACGAAAGCCAGCTACCAAGTGTTCAACGGCGTTCTTCAGGGGCTCGAGAAGCCATCGTCCCGCAGTTCCAGGTTAAGGCTGCTGGGGGCAGCGAACACGGACCCGAACACCTTTGATCGGACGCTGGTGACGGTGCGGAAGGGCGAGAGCGCCTTTACTTTTGCAGTGGACGACTTGAAGCAGGGCGCGATCTTTGTGCCGCACGCGGGCGTGGCGGTGTTGCCTGAGAACGACACACGCGATTATGCGGCGGTGGCGTCCGCCCAGAAGGCGGCCGGCGGCAAGACTCTTTACGATCGCGTGGCGGAAATGCCCGAACAGACCTGGCGTGCCGCGTGGGAGGGAATGCCGCCCAAGACATCCCACCTCTACCTGCCGCTGGGACTCGACAGCGGCCGTCAGCGGTTCCGTCTTGATGCCGACGGGACGGTGCGATTCCGGTCCAACGACCACTATTTGCAGCGGCGACCGGGCAAGGAGACGCCGCGCTTCGCCCTGGAACCTGCGCCGGTACGGTTCCGTTTTCAGCCGCCCATGGTTCCGGTGTTTCGCACGATCGAAGAGGCGTGCCTGCCGATCGGCTGCACCGTTTGGGAGACAAATGGGGTGCGCATCTCTCAGACCGCCTTCGCCACTGAACTTAACGGTGCGCGAGCGGCAGGGGCGGTCCCCGTGGCGGACACTTTCACGGTGTGCCTGGCAAAGTTCGTCTTCACCAATATCACCGCGTCGCCGCAACCGGCCGCGATGCCCATGAACTACAAGAGCGGGGAAACGCTCAAGCCGCTTCGGTTGGACGAAAAGGGATTGCTCTGGCTCGGTGACAACGTAAGAGGGCAGGTGCTGACCGACAAAGCGCCGTCCGTTAATGCGGAGACCCTCGGTTGGTCATGGACGCTTGCACCCGGAGAAAGCCAGACCGTCATCGTGAAGATTCCCTACGCCGTGCTGACCGAGAAGTCCGAGCAAGCGGCTTTGGCGGCACTGGATTTCGATAAGGAAAAGCGCGAGATCACCGGCTACTGGCGCAGGCGGCTGGACGAAAGCGCGCGTCTCATTACGCCGGAGCCGATGCTCAACGAGTTTTACCGTGCACATGCCGGTCACCTGCTCATCAACTGCGAGGGCGATCCCGATAGCGCCCGGCGACGGTTTGCGCGCGTGGGCTCATTCGTGTACGGCGCCTATGGCAACGAATCGTGCATGATGGTCGCGGACCTCGAACGGCGCGGCTACCACAAAGAGGCGCAGGAATGTCTGGACGCCTGGCTGCATTACCAGGGCACAGCCGCGCTTCCGGGCGATTTCTCCACCCAAAAAGGAATCCTTTACGGCGCCGGCGGCGTTGAGGAGGGGGGCTACAACCAGCACCACGGCTGGATACTTTGGATGCTGGGCGAGCATTATCGGTTCACGCGGGACGACGCATGGCTCCGGGGTGCGGCAGCCGGCATCCTGGCGGGGGCGGACTGGATAATTAATGAAACCAAACGCACCGCCAACCGCCACGAGCTGGAGCGTGGCCTGCTGCCCGCCGGGAGCCTCGAGGACATCGGCGATTGGTGGACCTGGCTTTCGACAAGCTGCTACACCTGGAGGGGGCTGAACTCCGCCGCGTGGGCCCTGGAACAGATTAAACATCCGGAAGCCCAGCGCGTGCGGGCGGAGGCCGACGCGTACCACACGAATCTGCTGGCGAACTTCCGCAAGGCCTCCAGCCGGTCGCCTGTGGTGCGTCTGCGCGATGGGACCTCCGTGCCGCACATCCCTTCGATGGTCCACCGGCGCGGACGCTACTTAGGCTGGATTTGCGAGACGCTCGAAGGTTCGATGCACTTGCTGATCACTCGCGCCCTCGATCCGCATTCACCCGAGGCTGCCTGGATCTTGAAGGATTACGAAGACAACCGCTATCTCTCGAATCAATACGGCTACCTCGTGGATGATTTTGACAAGCATTGGTTCGGGCGCGGCGGCATGTCCATGCAGGCCTGCCTGCTGCTGGACGTCGAGCCCTATCTGTATCGCGACGATGTGAAACAAGCCCTGCGGGCGCTGTTCAACGCCGAAGCGGTCAGCTATTTCCCGGCCGAGCGCATGAACACCGAGCACGCGCTGCCGGCGATGGGCGACTGGGCCGGCGACCACTACAAAAGCTCGGACGAAGCCAACGCCACCGGCTGGCTCCGCTATCTCTTCGTGCGCGAGGAGGGCGATGCCCTGCTGATCGGCCAGGCCATCCCACGCGAATGGCTGCGTCCCGGCCAAAGGTGCGGCATGGAGCGCACCGGAACGTATTTCGGCCCCGCGGGCGTTCTCTACACCGGGGGGCAGGATGAAATTACCGCCAGCCTCCAGGGCCCGCAGCGCAACCCGCCCAAGGAGATTCGCCTCCGCTTCCGAGCGCCGAGCGAACGCCCACCGGTCTCGGTGCAGGTCAACGGCAAGCCGTGGAAGCAGTTCAAGGGTGAGTGGGTGCAGTTGCCCGGCGACATCGGCTCGGCTACGGTCGTGGCGCGGTACGCTAAGAGGTAGGAGCTGCCCTGTGCCGGCGCCGGGGTCAAGCAAAGAAATGCCTGTTGGGTCTCATTGTTTGCAAGCGGACGTAGCAGAGCCACAGCGGAGCGTTCCATCTTACCCCTTCTTCGAGCGGAGCGAGCTGATACTGCCGTTGCCCGCGAAAATTGGCGTTCGATGTGGTGTTTGTCCGGAGCAGAGTGGCAGGGCGGCCGCCGCCCGAACGAAGCGCTACTGGCGTAGGGCCACCGGGAGAGGCGTTGGTTCGCGGTGCGACATTTTAATTGCCCAGGGCGAGGACCTGGCGGCCGGCCACCGGCGTGAGAGGCCCCATCCTTAACAGGTCTGCTGACTCGGGTGCCACACCCGTTCGCGGATATACGTGGCCACCTCGCGGGCAAAGAGCAGCCGCACCTTCCAGGTTTTGTCCGCCTGGCTGATGCCGAGACGGAAGCCCTTGCGTGATTCGTCGTAGGCGATGGACGCGTGGTGGTCGTCGCGCAGGAATTCCAGGTCGCGCATGAGGGTGCGGCGGGAAACCTCCAGCGCGGCTTCGCCCGGGTCCGGGGCGACCATTGCCAGCACGAATATCTGCTGGCCTTTTCCTGCAAGGGCCGGTCGTTTTGCCCCTCGTGTCACCAAAAACATGTCCAGGCCACCGCCCAGTTCGTATGTGGACCCGATGCCCGACTACGAAAACGCACTAACTGACTGAAAGTTGCCGCTATTCCGGGCCTGCTTGCGGGTGAGGTGCGCCTGCGCACCGCGCTTCTGCACCTTGCGCCGTGCCCAACCCTGTCCAAGCGCACTGCTTCGCCGCCGCCTACGCGCTCACCGCGCGCCCGCTTCTCCCTGATCCCTGTGCGAATCGCCAAAAACGCCTATTGACGCAGTAATCTGGAGTGGATAGGATGAACTCATGCCCGGTCAAACCCAAAAACCAATCACCCGCGCAGCGCTCAGTACGCGCGGACGCGCAAAAGCAAATTCTTATCAGTATCAGTTGGATGAACTCTTGCCTCGCCATTTCCCGTCTATACACTCATAAGAGCAATACCTATGAAAAGCGGCCTCAATTGGCTTATCGTTGATACAGAAACCGACGGGCTGTATGACCCCATCCACGTAGTCGAGTTGTCAGCGCAGTTGATGTCAGGCTGGCAAGCCGTCGGCGAGCCTTTCCAAATGCTGCTCAATCACAATGTTCCCATTCCCTCGGAGGCTGTGGCCATCCACGGGTACACCCAGGAATATCTGGCGCAGCATGGGCACGATCCACTCGAGGTCTACTCCGCTTTCCGCGACTACGCACGCGATTACCCACTGGTAGCCCACAACCTCAGCTACGATTGGAACCGCTGCCTCGAACCCGAATGGGCTCGCCTCGGAGTTCCTATCATTGGCAGACGCGGCTTTTGTAGCATGATGCTGGCCCGACGTTTAGTAAAAGAAGCTTCCAGTTATCGTTTGGCAGCTCTCAAGGAATGTTTTCGTCTGAGCCAATCTCAGAGTCACCGCGCAAAAAACGATGTCCTCACTGTTCGTGAATTATTCGAAAACGTTTACCGCCCGCGACTTTTATCTGCCGGTTTGGAGTCATTCGAAGATGTAGCCGCCTTTGCCAAGCGCACTCCCGTGGCGAAATGCCTGAGCCTTATCACCTCTGGCCTGGTTGTTCCAGTACCCCCCGTCCCGCAGGACGCATGGTACTACATTGACTCTGCCAACAACGCGCACGGGCCGCTCTCTGCCCGCGACGTTTCCATCCGGGCAGATCTGCCAGCCTATCATGTCTGGCGCGAAGGTATGCCCGATTGGATCAGCAATCAGACCTGCGCTGAGTTCCAGGCTCTTGCTCACAGCCAGGCCACTCCGCCCCCAGCCAGACGTGTCCTGAACCCGACAAAAACCATAGACGAACTAATTGGTCTTTGTAAGGGCCTCATCTCGGACGACAAGATCACCACCGCGGAAGTTCAATTCCTGAGCTCCTGGTTGGAGGATTTCGGCCCCAAGGCTGAATGGCCCGCTTCACAAATAGCTGAAACCCTCGAACGCGTTCTTGAGGATGGCAAAATCACCAAAGCCGAGAAGGAAGAACTGAAGCTTCTTCTCCATGAGATAACGGGCAGTTCGCCACCTATGAGAATCGAGTTAATACAGTCTCCCTCTGCCACTTCACCACGAGGCAATGATCTCTACACCATAGTGCCCCTCGTAACGGGGTCAAACCAGTAACGGGGTCAAACCATAGCATTAAGCATTATGGACTTGACCTCGAGGGAGGACGGGTGATAGGTTTTGGCCATGCCGCGCAAACCGCGAGTGCAATATCCGGGGGCGATTTACCATGTGGTGAGCCGAGGTGATCGGCGGGAGGACATCTTCCTGAGCGATGTCGATCGGCATGATTTTCTCCGGACGCTGGCGGAGGCCTGCCTGAAGACGGGGTTCACCCGCGCAGCGCTGAGTACGGGCGGGCGCGCAAAAAGCAATTTCCTATCAGTCAGTTAAGTTTTTGGCTTGACGAAACACAGGACCGGGAGTTGGATACGGGCACAACAGCGGGAAACCAACAACGTAGGGCAATGCTATGACTATGAAATTCAATAAACCACTATTCGGAATCCTCACCCTCACCTTGGCTCTTGCAATGCAAGTCCAAGCCCAAACCTTCCTAACCAACGGCCTCGTGGCGTATTACCCATTCAACGGAAATGCGAATGACGCTGCCGGGACAAACA
>JBBQYD010000261.1:0-7614 GCA_038209025.1 Verrucomicrobiota bacterium
AGATTCCAGTAATAATGCACCAGCCCGTTGCTGAGAAAAATGTGGCTGACGCCGAGGCTCTCCGCGTAGCTCCGGGCCTGCTCTTTGCCGGTGAGCGGGTCAATGCCCTCGCGTTTGGCTTCCGTGACCGCCACGGGGCGCTGATCGGTGTTCAGCAGCACGTAATCCACGAAGCCATTGGGGGCGTGCTGGAAATCATTGCCGAGGTCCTGGCTGGGGGGAAAAACCCCGCGCGTGACGCGGTGCTCGCAGACGATGTCCTCGCGCCGGCCCTGCGCGTCGGGCAGGAAACGCCACCCCGCCCCCTCCAGGAGCTTGTTGATGGTGATGCGCGCTTGGGCTTCTGAGGGCATGAGATCAGTATTTGACTTGTGTGCCAGTTTGGTGCACATTTTTGGCGTGCCAGCTACATTGGTTCATCCGAGAGCACAGAAACGGGAGCGCCTGGTCGCGCGGGTTACGCGTGAAGACAAGGACGTGATTGCTCACGCCGCCGCGCTGGTCGGGCAGTCGGTGGGCAGTTACGTGGTCGCGGAAGTTCGCAAGGCCGCGCTGCGAGCCCTCGAAGCGCGCGAACGCATCGTGCTGAATGCCGCGCAGTCGCGGCGCTTTGTGGAGGCCCTGCTCTCGCCACCGCGCAAGGCCACGCCGCAAATACTGGCAGCCATGCGCGCCTACAAGGGAACCGTCAAGAGTGACCTGGATTAGCCGGCCCATCCCGCCTCCTCCCGTTTGATCAATTCCTTCATGGGGATGAACAGCCGGCGGTCATCCAGCGGCTGGAACCCGAATCCCCGATAAAAGGCACGGGCCTTTTCATCCTTGGGGTCGGTTACCACCACCACGGCGCCGGCCTCGCCACTCAGCCTGACGCTACGGCGCAGAGCGTCCACCAGCAACAACGGCCCGATGGCCTTGCCACGCCATGCGGGATCACGCGCCAGGCGGCCGATGAGAGTCGCTCCCAGTTCGGGGTAACGGGGCAGCTTCTTGATCACGGCCGCCGGCAGGTCTTGCAGGCTAACCGATGTCTGGGACAGCGTGTAATAGCCGGCGATGCGGCCGGGGTCGCCCTCTTCGACCAGCACGAAGCAGGCGGACGCCCGTGCTTCCATTTCCTTGCGGGCCCGTTTGCGCAGGAACTCCGTGAGTTCGGGCGATTCGCAGGTGAAGTCGTCCCGGCGATGTGTGGCCGGATCAAGCGGCTCAATGCGATATCGAGGGGCGTCGCTCATGCAGGTCCAGCCTCCACCCCATTCCCCCACACACGGTCCAGCACGCGCTGGCTTTTGCCCTCGAATCGCGGGACCAGCGAATGCACCACGTCCATCTCCGCCGCCTCCGCATCCAGATTATGTGATGCTGCGCTCACGACTGATTCCTTTTTTGGCTGCGCACCCTGTAAAGCCGTTCGGTGAAACCGCCTTCCTCGACGAAGGCCGCCGCCTGTGCGGCTAGTTGTTTGTCCAGCAGGTGGCACGCGAGGTTCAGCAGCGAGAGCGCGGCATTGGCCACCAGTTCGGCCGAACCGGGCACACCCGGACGCTCACGAACTTGCACGGACCGTGGCACGGGCGGCTTTCCAGTGGTCCCCCGTCCTTGTCTGTCCGTGTCCATCGGTGTCTGTCCACGGCGCTCCCCCTCCACCCAGGCCCGCACCTGCTCCAATGTGGCGCACCGCCTCGCCTTGAAGCGCATCAGCGCGGGGTGTTCCGGCGGCCATTGCGCCAGCCCCCTCATGCACCAACCTCCACCCCATTCCCCCACACACGGTCCAGCACGCGTTGGATTTTGGCCTCGAAGCGCGGGACCAGCGAACGCACCGCCTCCATCTGCGCCGCCTCCGCATCCAATTCCGCCACGATCCGCCGTTGCTCCGCCAAGGGCGGCAGCGGGATTTCGACGTCTTGGATTTTGTCCTGGGAGATGTTCGTAATCGCAGCCGTGCTCGACACCTCAATGAGCCTCCGCCGGATGTCTGGAGTGCGAAGCAGGTAGAACAGATACTTCGGAACAACGATGTCGGTGTTGGTTGGGGCCGTGTAGGCAAACGAGTAATCGCCGCCTTCGCTTCCATACCGGGTGAATCCAACGTGCCGGTCGGTCCCCTGTTGCTCGAGCTTCAAGGCGCTGACGCTATCACTCAGCAGCGCCGCTGCCGGGTCGGACGCGTCCTGCCGGCTCACCCAGAACTCGGCCGTCCAGGGACTGGACAAGGGCGCCGCCCCAAGGAACACATAATTCGCTACGCCGTCGAACGCCAGCGCCGAGCCGAAGCCGTCCCGGGCGGAGGCGGACAATGACTTTGGTGTCCGGTGCATTGGCGCCGATATTATGCCTGGGCTTCGCTGGTGGCAATCCCGGTTATGCGGTTTTCGCCACTCGGGCGCCGCTATAGATGAGTGATTGACTGGGTATTACCGGGGCCAGACTCTGAGTGAAAGCGTTCCTTCCCCGGTTGCGCCACGACCTCCCGGCTGTTCGAAGGGTCCCGGTGTGGGACGCGCTTCGTTCCGCCGCTTCCCAAAATAATCCCTGTCGATTTTCAACGGTGAGCCATCGGCGTTTTCATACGGGAGCCCCGGCACCCTGGCCATGCCCAACAACCTGGTGGTGACGAGGCCGGTTTTTCCCTGCTTCAACACCGGGCCGGGATTGAATTGGAGGGTTATCTGGCCGCCTTGCTCAACGAGTCTCACCTGCGGGTCGGCTGGTGATGCCACCTGGTTCGTCTCCTTGGCATAGGGACGCGAGCCGGCATAGAAAACGTTGCCGCCCGTGTAGAGGGGGTATTCCCGGCCGTCGTACACTCCCAACCCCGAACTCGCGGAGTCCCCGCTCTCGCTCCGCCCGAGGAAGAGGTTGTTATAGAACCGGCAGTCGCCCCCCTTGATCGTGGCCAGGCCGGCGACGGTGGTGGTGTGGGCCGGGTGATACGGCGTCTCGCGCCGGGGCTCGGGAGCGCTGGTCAGCCGGCCATTAAACAAATTGTGCGCGTAAGCCCCGCCTTCCGACATGTCGAGCAGGCTGGCCGCGGAAAGAAACAGGTTGTTGTCCACCACGAACGGCCCATGGTTCACTTCCACAAACAGGTCCCGATCGTTGTCATTGAAGAGATTCCCCGAAACCCGCGTGCCCTGAGCCATCCAGTCCAGCCAGAGTCCCAGGCAGGTCCGGTAGATGTGGTTATCGCGAATGACCGTGTCAATGGCCGCATGGAACTTGATCCCGGCCATTTCCGCGCCGGTGAAGAGCCGCCGCACATGAATGTCATGAATGACGTTGCCGGTTACCGTGCTGAAGGCCGCGCCCAGGCTGCCAACCACGCCCGCCTGCTCGCAGCAGGAAATGGCATTGTTCCGGACCACATGGTGGCCGATGGTCTCCCGATTCCAGCCGTTCTGAAGGGCGCGCTCGATGGTTTTCACGTAACCCTCGGCGGTATCCGCCGACGTGTTATCCCATTGGTCCCCGTATTTCCCCAGGGCGATCCCCGAGCAAATCGAATGGCTGACCACGTTGTCTTCGATCACCCAGCCTTTGCTCCAGTGCGTCCCGATCAACCCGATCTGCTCCGCTGTGGGCGGGGCCCAGGGGGTCGCGGCGTGGCGCAGCGCAAAACCGCGCACCGTGATGTAATTACGGCCCGGTTTATCGGGGTAAAACACCGTCTGCCGGACGTTGATCTCCACCCGCTGCTCGTTGGGGTTCACGCCTTTTAACTGCGCCCAGATGGTGGTGTTGGCGGCCTCCACCCGGGCGAACCACAATTGGGCATCGGCCCATTTCTCGCCGGCCGCCCCCGGCCGTCCGCGCCGGAAGACGAGGCACACCGTTTTGACGCCTCCCACAGGTTTGATCCGGGCGTTAAACGACGCCCAGGACTGCCAGTCTCCCGTGTGAGGAACCGCACAGGTGCCCAGCAACTCTCCATTGGGCGCGTCCAGGCGAATCTCGATGACCCCGCCCCTCGAGGCCGACGCCGCCCGCAATTCCAGTTGCTCAGCACGCTTTCCCAGGTCCAGCGCCTCATACCGCACCCATTCACCGTCCTCAATCCAGCCGATGCACTCGCCTCCCTCCGTGCAGGGGGCCGTCTGGATGCCCCGCTGCTCCGCGAACGCCGTGGCCGGAGTTCGATTGGTGATGCCGGAGCCTTTGCCCGGCCGCAGCCAGGCCACATTCAGCAAGTAATCCTCCCCACCCCCGGACAGCCAGGCCGGCGGCGCGCCCCCGGGAGACAGCACTTCCTCCAGTTTGGCCGCTTCCACCAGCCATTCGCCATTCAGATACACCGCGCCCGTATGATGTGGACGCCCCTTCGGATTGAACCAATCCCCGCGAATCAAATCGCTGTAGGGATTGAATCCGCGGAAAAATGCATTGGGCAGCACCACCTTCCAAACCTCATCCTGCACCCGCACCCAGCCTTTGATCTCCTCCGAGCCTTTGATTTCCACCCGCTCGCCGCGGGCCGCCTGGTAAATGATGCGCCGCTTCTCGGACGCCCCGCCCCGTGGCGGATTGATCCGCTCACGATAGACCCCCTCATGCACGGTAATGACATCTCCCGGCTGCGCCAAATCAGCCGCCCCCTGGATCGTTCGCAACGGGGCTGATTTCGTCCCGCGATTCGCATCCTGGCCGTGAACTGATACATGGAACTCCCGCGCTTTCCCAAGGTGCGGAGCCAGCAGCACAAACGTGAGGGTGAGAAACAACGATGTGGTTCTTTTCATAGGCGGTGCTTTATTATTCCCAGTATCAAATCAAAACCAGGGGGGATGTCCATGCAAACCTGCACCCGCCGGCCCTGACTCCCGGGTTCTGGCTCAGCGGCGAAAAGGGGGACAACCTTGCCGCTCCCTGGTGGCGGAGCGGCAAGTTTTTCCCCCGTCAGCACCGCCCGCCTGCGAAAACCCCTTATTTTCGGCCCAAAAGAAGTATGGCATTGGCGTTGCTTTAGCACCGCGTGAGAGAAGTGTCATGATCAACGAAATGTTCAGCCAGCCAAACTACGTGGGCACCAAGAAACTCTTGGATGCCACCGTGTTGCGGCATCAGGCCATCGCGGGCAACCTGGCCAACCTGGAAACACCGAATTACAAGCGAGTGGACCTTGCGCCGGGCTTTCGCACTGAACTGCAGCGGGCCATGGCCAGCAAGAATGCGCCCCAAATCGCCTCGTTGCGCCCCACGCTGGCAGTGGACAGCCAGGCTTCCGCCTCCAGCCGCGATGGCAACACCGTCAAGCTGGAAGACGAATTGCTGAACCTGAACCAAAACACCCTGGAACATACCTTGGGAGTGCAGTTGGTCACCGGCACGCTGCTCAAGCTACGGCTCGCCATAACTGGAAGGCCTTCATAGACTTATGATTGAACTACTCCCTGGAGTCAGCAGCACCTCCGCTGCCCTAACCGCCGAGCGAACCCGCCTGGAGGTCATCTCGCAAAACATTGCGAACGCGACCACCACCCGCGGCCTGGATGGGAAGGCTTACCGCCGCCAGCAGGTCTGTTTCGCCACCGCTCTTACCTCCGCGCAGGACCAACTCGGCACGGGCCAGACCGCGCCCGGCCCGCGCGTGGTCGAAATCCGCTCCGACACCCGGCCCGGACGGTTTATATCGTCTCCTGGTCATCCCCACGCCAACGCCCAGGGCATGGTGGAGATGCCCAACGTGAATTTGCACGAAGAAATGGCGGACCTGGTGGTTGCGTCGCGCAGTTACGAGGCCAACCTGGCGGTGATCAAGAACGCGCGATTGTTGACCGCGCAAACCCTGAACATCGGCAAACGCTAACCCGCGCCTCCTGAACCATGGACCCCATCAACGCACTTCGCTCCGCCATCCCGGCATTTTTCAACCGGGTGCAGGGGGCCGGTGCGCAGAACCCGATCCCCCAAATGGAGCTGGAGCCGCTCACCAGCGGCGCCGCGTCCGTTGGCAAAGCCCCCCCGGCCGGCGGCGGCTTTGGCGAGGTGCTCGGGAAGATGGTCGAGGAGGTCAATACCCGGCAAATGGCCGCCGGCCAGTCCGTGCGAGATTTGCAGTCCGGCCAGAACGTCTCTTTGCATCAGGCCATGATTGCCATGGAGGAAGCCAGTGTTTCCTTCCAACTCATGGTCGAAGTCCGCAACAAACTTCTCGAGTCCTATCAGGAGTTGATGCGGATGCAGGTTTAACTCATAAATGAACGCAAGCTTTCGCCAATTAGGTGCCCAGTTGCTGGAAATCTGGCGGCACCTCGGCCTCAATCAACGGGTTAGTGTCGTGCTCGCCAGCGCCGCCCTGATCGGCGGGCTCGTGGGCCTGGCCCTGTGGTCCAGCCGCGCGGATTACGGCCTGCTCTACGGCCGCCTGGCCGACGCCGAGGCCGCCCGAGTCATCGCCGCCCTGGATGACGCCAAGGTTCCCTATCGCACGGGCACCGGCGGCGGCTCCATCTATGTCCCGGCCGATAAAGTTCACAGCCTGCGCATGCAATTGGCCGGGCGCGGCATCCCCAAAGGCGAAGGCGTGGGGTTTGAAATCTTCGACAAGCCGAACTTCGGCATCTCTGATTTCGTGCAGCGCGCGAATTACCTGCGCGCCGTGCAGGGGGAGTTGGTGCGCACCATTTGTCAGATGGATGAAATTGATTCCGCCCGCGTCATGATCGTGGTGCCGGAGAACCGCCTCCTCATGGCCAATAACCAGCATCCGACCGCCTCGGTCTTTGTGAAGGTCCGCGGCAATTCCGCCCTCGAAAATGAATCTGTGAATTCCATCCGGTTCCTAGTCGCCAATTCGGTGGAGGGCTTGAAGCCCAACTTCGTGACCGTGGTGGACAACCGCGGCCGGGTGCTGTCCGAGACCCAGGAAGAAGATTCGCTGGTCGGACTCACCACCACCCAGTTGGGTGCCCGCCGCAACCTGGAGCAGTACCTCGCCAAGAAAGCCGAAGGCATGCTCGATCAAGTCCTCGGCCCGGGCCAGGCCATTGTGCGCGTCGCGGCCGAAATCAACCTGGACACCATCTCGCGGGTCGAGGAGCGGTTCGATCCCGAAAGCCAGGTGATCCGCAGTGAAACCCGCAACGAGGAGAACAATAACACGAGCCAGGCCTCCGGCGGGGAGGCGGTTGGTTTGTCGGCCAACACCGGCACCAACACCGGCGGCACGACCGTGTCACCGGTGAGCAGCATCCAGAACAAGCGGACCGTGGGGACTATCGAATACGAGATCAGCAAAACCACGAGCAACATTTTCCACACGGCGGGAGGCCTCAAGCGCCTCAGCGCCGCCGTGACCATCGCCTCCAAATACGAAGGCACGGGCGCCAGTCGAAAGGTCGTCTCCCGCCCGCCGGAGGAAATCGAAAAACTGCGGCGCATCGTGGAAAGCGCCCTGGGCAACGACTCCACCCGCGGGGATCAAATCACGCTGGAGGAAATTCCCTTCAACCTGCAATTCGCCGAGGAAATCTCCACCGAACTAAACCGCGAAGGCACCCGCCAGTTCTGGTGGACCCTGGCGCGCAACGCCGGTTACCCCCTGGCGGCGCTGGCGGTCCTGCTCTTCATGTTCCGCCATTCCACCCGGGGAACGCTCTACGCCTTGCTTGCGAA